>NZ_CP096298.1:0-138711 GCF_033676985.1 Providencia sp. PROV236
ATGAAAAAGAAGCAAATCAGTAACTTAACACTTTATACTAATGTTCGTCATTCTGATGATTTCAATCTTTCTCTCGCCAGCTTACCTATACCGGCGAAAAGAGTGCTGTTTCTTATTCTCGCTCAGATATCTGATCCTAGAGAATCTGTTGATGAAGATGAAATATGCTTTGAGGTTAAAGCTAAGGAGTATGCTGAAATTTGTGACGTGGACCTTTCAACTGCGTATAAATCCCTTCCACTCGCCGTAGATACTCTGTTGAGCTCTCACATATATGAAGATCTAAGTGAGGAAGGTTTTAAACGAGCTTCAAAAACCAACATTACAACGAGTGCTACATATTACTTTGACGAAGGCTACTGCAAAATATTCTTTAACCGTAGGGTATTTCCCTATTTCTTTGAATTATCAAAAAAATTCACGACACAAAACCTTTTTTATGTAGCTAGATTATCGGATGCTAGTTTGGCAAATCTATATCAGCTAATTATGAAACGGTACTCTAAACGTAATACTATTGCCGAATATAAAACGTCTTTCACAATTGGAGTTGACGAACTTAAGGACGAAATGTGGCTGTTCAATATAGATAAGAAAGGCAATAAGGAATATCTCTATCAAAGCTATAAGTATTTTGGTCAGTTTTTAAAGCGGCTGGCGGTTAGTTTGGGTGAACAAACGAATATCAAGGATGTTTCAATTGCGATTGAGTCACGTAAAGGACGCAAGGCTTCTGTGTTACGCATATCCTATGTTATTCACAATGAAAAAGTGGGTGGTTCTATGCCTACCGATAAGGAACTGGACGAGCTCGAAAAGCAGATAGGTTTATTATAGTAATGATGTATAAAAATAAACGATTACAAGAAAAAATTACTCAGTTCAGTTTGCAGAACCCGAATTATAAAAAAAATGCTATGTTGAACCATATTCAGGATGATTTATTTGAAATGAAATCATCAGGCATGTCTTGGAATGCGATTATGGATGCTTTACCGGCTTACGGCTTGATGGTCAGTGATAGCAGTTTTAAAAAATTTTTGAAGAAATCCAGAGAACAAGAATAATAGCATGATCGGTCATATTTCATTTTGTAAAAGTCGCCATGAAATATGCCAACATACAAAAGATGGTGTAGTTACATGGGCGTTCCACCTTGAACAGCCGCGCCTAGAGAAAAGGGGGAGAAAAAAAGAGAAAAAGAGAGAAAAAAGCGCGAGTCAGGGGCGCAGATGTCTAAGTTTCGCTCCTGTATTTGTTGAACGCTTATTTGTATGTTGGCATATTTGGTTATGATTCTTTCTTTCTAAGAACAGGAGTTTCATGTGATGCTTGATAGCTATATTGGTTCATTGCTGAAGTACCTCCACCAGCTTGACTCTCTTTTTCGAGATACAAAGGTAATTTCAGCCCTTACCTGTGTCATTCCACCGGTAGAAAATGGTTGTGATGATATCGGTAAATGCATTGAGCCGGTTGTGAATTGGGGTCCTCATGCCTATACATCGGTTATCTCATGTTGGCAGGACTTATACATTTCTCCGTTGTACTCACAAAAGTTTGCGAGGCGAACAGCCGGATATGTACAGTTATCAACTGCGGCTATGGAACTTGCTGATCATCTAATCAAAATCAATACCGTAAAAAACAATATCAGAAGCTCGGTTGTCGCACTGCCGAAATCTGAGCGTTTCAGAATTTTGCGTAAACATCTGAGTAACGTAATGACACTGCATTTGTACCGGAACATTCCTGTATTTAACTCTGACGATGTGATCACTCATGCTTCATATACGTGGGGCTTAAAAGGACTCATGCAGAAAACAGACCCTGTTAAGCTTTATCAGCTCATAGCTGACATAGCAAAAGGCAACGCTGAGTTACAGGACTTAATGGATAAAATCCAAGAGTGCCCTGCTAATAGGCTCAGAATAAAGCGTAGCGTTACGCCGCAGCCGATCTGCAACCTAACCTTTGCCAGTGGGAAAAAACGCTGCATAAACGCTCCTGTGCCGTTTTTGATAGTGCAGGATCAGGATTTTAAAGTAAGTCCCCTGCCATTGTTTACTGCTGAAGCAGACAGACAGGAGCGTTCTGACAAACACAAAACGACTCTCCTTGGCGTGTTTAGGGGGCAACAGATAATTAAGTTGGAAAAATGATGAAGAAAAAAACACAACGGGAATTCTCAACCGCTCGTTTTTACTTTTGTGCTTCAGTTGCCATGTTTTCGTTGATGGGGTGCGTCTCATTGGAGGAACGTGAAAGAGTTGCGTTTGAACTCGTAACAAATGAACCAAACCAAGAGAATATTCAATCTTATCTGAAGCTGGCTGAAGAACTACAAAGAAAGCAGGTTGATGAAGCCAGACAAGCGGCAGATGCGGCTACGTATGAGCGAGACAAAGAGCTCAATGAATATTTCAAACAGTATGGGAGGACCTATAAAAAATGATGAACAACACAGCGTTGTTACAGCACATAGCCTCTGAATTTATAGCCCATTCAGGAGTTCCTGCGAAACCGGCATTTGATAAAATTAGTGCAGGTGATGAAACATTCATTAATGAACTGTCACCATCGGATCTGCTTGAATTACTCGAAAACCCCCTGCCTATTATCATCAATACTTTGACCGGTGAGCCTCATTCCGCAATACATAGCCACAGTGACGATATATTGCCCGACTGTACAAACTATGCATATGGGATAGGGTATGAGTCTGCTACTGCTTTGTTTGTATTGGTAGAGGGGATTGAGAGTTACTATCTCGCGCTTAAAGCAAAAGCATATCTGAAGAACCAAAATTATTTGCCGTTCCTGATAAAATTTAACGGTTTAGACAAACATCCTGACAGCCAAAATCTATACTATTAATCACAGAGAAATCATTATGAAATTAGCCTACCCACGCACCAAAGAAAACTACACCCTTAAAGTATTACGTTTGTATGCCCTTACTGAAATATTTGTAACCCCGCCAGTTGTGACCGGTGATATCTATACCGTAGATCTAGCACTGCTGCATATTATGACCCCTAACAATCACTTTAAAGATGAAAGTAAAATAGCGAGTCTAAAACATTCCTATACACATGGCGAAAAGGTTTCACCACTATTGGTTTCAGTCGTCATTGTCGATGGGCTCCCTAAACTGGCTGTTATGGATGGATTCCAACGTTACTGCGCACTGATGGAAATAGTTGCTGAAGGTGGTCAAATTGAAGGGGTGGACGTAAAAGAAGCGTGATACTGGTGGTAGTTTTTGTTTCTGGAGTGAATACATACGTTCATGCACTATAACTGATGAAAAATACATTCTTCTTTTCGCCAGTATGATTAATATAAACTGTGATTATGAAATGACAGGTGTTTACTACTAAATTTAAAAATCTTAAATACGAGAATGTTACGTGAGCAAATTACTAGTTTTTATAGAACCTAAACTTATCAATAATACTACCTCCTATTGGGCTATGTTCTATGCGGCTATTTTTAAAGCTCTATCTTATCAAACCAATATGCAACACCCACTTGGAGAACAGTCCCCTCAGTCTCACAGAGGGAATCTCTCTACACCGTCAAACTACTTGGCAGGGATTAGTGATCATTTAAGGAATCATGCATTTGAATATTTAATGATGGATTTGTTGCGGTCAGAATATGGAGATATTACACGAGATATTTTAGTTACCAGACTTTTATCTCTGTATGGCATAACTGATTTTGAATACAAGTATCTTAATATATATAAAATGGGTAAGGATAGTATTCACCATAAATTACAATTAAAAAATTCATTTGATATAAAGGTCATAACACCTAAAAATCCTAATCTTCTAGCTTGCTCAAAAACAAATTATCAGGCGTTTACCTTTCCTATTCATACAGCTTTTGAAAATTTTCCATATTCTGACTTGCTACTTATTGTTTCTGATGGAAAAAATCATACCTATGGTTTTTTAGGTGAAATAGAAGGTAAAAATGGACAACAATTGTTTAGAAATAGCTACTGGTCAAAAGGAAAAGGTGATTATGCAACTTTTGCAATAGGGATTTCCAGTAAAAACACACTGAAAATAGGTGCCGAAAAACACCAACTTAGTCACAACACAGTAATTTTTAGTGATGAAATGAATAGGCAAATATTGAACTACTCAAATTTCTCAGCCTTTGCTGTTGATTATGTTAAAGCGGTTAATAATATGGAGCTATTTTTCAATGGACAAACAAAACATCTTAGCATAGAGGATAAAGGTCACGCATATATCACTGATATAATAATGAAAAATTGGGATAAACCAAGCGGATATATAATTGAATTACTGAACCAACATGTAATTTACGCTTATAGTCATGCATCAACATTATATAACCTATTGGACCCTGAAACCAATAAGCTCTCTTTTAAACCGAATATGCTGGCATTAGAAAACTCATATTGCTTACATCAAGTAAAAGAATAACAGATATAGATTCATCCAATGAGAGGTTTGCCGCTCAAAAAAATATATTTTTTACGTTAAACCTCTGTTTTCGATAAATAAAGTATTATGAACAATGAGCAATATGAGGGGTGTTTAGGAAATTTCATCGGGTATGGCGTAGACAAACAACATAATCCTTAGCTTGCAATTTCCTAACTCTGTTGCATACAATGCTGTATATCCGTACAGTATTGAGGCTTTCATGAAATTAACCTTATGCAACGTTGAGAAAACACTTCCGCTTCCTTTATTCGCTGATCAAGTACAAGCCGGTTTCCCGTCACCGGCGAGTGACTACTTAGAGGACCGCATTGATTTAAACTCTTTGCTAATCAAGCACCCTTCAGGCACATACTTTTTACGAGTATCTGGTACTTCTATGATGGACGCACAAATTCTAGATGGAGATATCGTCATAGTAGATAGTTCGATTGATGCAAAACACGGAGATATCGTTATTGCTTCACTCGATGGAGAGTTTACGATAAAACGGCTACAAACCAGCCCTGTTACTGCTCTTATACCCATGAACAGCAGCTACTCACCGATATACATCAGTGATGGTGAAGAATTAAGTATATTCGGCACTGTGACCTACATTATTCACAAGGCGAGATAATGTTTGCCTTAGTTGATGTAAACAGTTTCTACGCCAGTTGTGAGCGCATTTTTCGCCCTGATATTGCCAATAAGCCAGTTATTGTTTTATCAAACAACGATGGTTGTGTTATTGCACGTTCAAAGGAAGTGAAGTTGCTTGGGATCAAAATGGGGGCTCTATACTTTGAGATTCAGTCTCTGATTAAAAAGCATGATATTCAGGTGTTTAGTAGTAACTACGCCCTTTATGCTGACATCAGCAACCGAGTCATGGACACACTATCTGATTTTGCCCCAAGAGTAGAAACGTATAGTATCGACGAGCAGTATCTAGATATGACCGGCATGTCTAGAAACTTTCCATTAGAAGATTACGGTCGCAAGATACAACAACGAATTTTGCAGATAGCTCATGTACCGGTCGGTGTTGGTTTTGCTCAAACTAAAACACTGGCTAAACTGGCAAACCATGCTGCTAAAACATGGACCAAAACAGGCGGTGTAGTCGATTTGAGTGCTACTTCACGCCAGAAACGGCTCATGTCCCTTGTGCCTGTTAATGAAGTATGGGGTGTGGGTAGAAAAATAAGTAACCGGCTAAATGCTATGGGGATAGTTACAGCGCTTGATTTGGCTAGGGCTGAAACAACCATGATCCGTAAAACATTCGGTGTGGTTGTAGAACGCACTGTGAGAGAGCTGAACGGTGAATCTTGCATCGAGCTTGAAGAAGTAGCAAAAACTAAAGAGCAAATCATTTGTTCACGTTCATTTGGAAAAAAAATTGAGCTCTATGAGCATATGCATCAGGCTATCTGCGAGTATTCAGAGAGAGCAGCAGAGAAACTTCGAGCTGAAAAACGAGTCTGTTCCTTTGTTTCTGTTTTTATCCAAACCAGCCATTACGCCAGCGGACCTCAATACTACAACCACCGTTCTGAACGGTTAGAATATCCAAGTGCTGATACAAGAGACATTATCAATGCAGCAGTGCGTCTGTTAAAGACCATCTGGAAATCGGGAGTTAAATATCACAAAGCTGGCATCATGCTCACTGATTTTTCTGATCCATCAGTTACTCAACTTAATTTATTTTCTGATAGTAAACCCTACAAAGGAAGTGAACAATTGATGAAAACCTTGGACCAGATAAATAATCGAGGTGTTAGCAAAATATGGTTCGCTGGAAAGGGAATGGACACAAACTGGCGCATGAAGCGAGAAATGCTTTCACCGGCATACACTACGAGAATTTCAGATCTTCCCGTAGTGAAGATTTAGAGGAAATCCACCAGCGTATTCAGCAGGATTCACCGCAATCCTACAATTGCTTCAACCAGTATACCTAAATTGAGAACGTCTTTCGTTTAGAATTATATTCATATTTCTGAACATTATTAAGATAATGAAACAATCATTATCAATTTATGATTGTTGCGATATGTCATTGATATGATTATCTTTAACACTTTTACCCTCTGGAGTTGTTCGCCTTTAACTAATTGATAGCAATGCACATAAATCGAAATGATGCCGTTTTCCTTATGTAACTAAGGAAAATAGAAAATCCTGTGTGATAGCCTTACGTCGAATAAAAATAATACCTAGTTACACAATGACAAGGCGAGGACTATGAATACTAACGCAGCAATTTCAACGAATAGCAGTCAACAAAATTCGAATATGAGCAAGGTACTTCTCAATGACCTACCCTACCCTACTCTGAAGAAAAATACTGAAGCGCACAATATCTCAACATTACGCAAAATGTCTGATGCCTTTGAGGAAAAGGTGTGTTCGCGTGGTGATATTTATCGCGTTAACGTTGAGTTACTGTACGTACAGGAAGGTTTCAATCTTCGGGAGATTGATACTGAACATGCTGGACGAATCAAGAATTCGTATGTATCAGGTGTTTATGTTCCACCTATCGTTGTGAAAGTTATAACGGTTGATAATCTGCCACGCTTACAGATTATTGATGGACACCACAGATATTGCGCTCTACGCATGGCAATGGAAGAAGGATGCACGATTAAAGGCGTATACGTCACGGAGTTCTCAGGCAGTCAGCAACTTGAGATCGTCAATATGCTGACATCTTCAGAAGGAAAACCTTTAGCTCCGTTAGAAAAAGCTGATGGTTTCCATCGTTTACTTAGTATGGGATGGGAAAAAAAGGAAATTGCACGATATACGAACACAAGTGTTGTTACGATCAACAGATTATTACGCTTGTTCCGAGCAGATTACAGAATCACTGATCTTGTCAGAAAGAACCTGATTACTTCAGATTTAGCCATAGAAATACTGCTTGAGTGTGAAGAAACTAATCAAGAGGCATATGATGTGATCATTGCAGGATTGCAGAAGGCGACTGACAGCGGCAAAAATAAAGTCACACGGAAATTTGTACCTTCAGCGAAGAAAGTACCTTTTTCAAAAAAAGAAATACATTCCGTGTTTTCACAATTAAGTGAAATCCGCACAACAATTCACGACAAAGTTGCTGATATTCAAGAAAATGATGAAACAGTGACTGTCGAAATGCCGGTAACAATTGTGACCCTGCTTAATGATGTTCTTCAGAAGTTTGCGAATGATGAATCCGCCGCATCTAATGATGATGAGAACGAACCGAGCAAAACCGAATCCAACACTGAAGCTATTCAGGCTTAACTATGGAATTACTTAACAAGGTGCAACTGATCGCACGATTAGGTTCGTCCCCGAAAGATAATCTGAAGTATTCAGAACGTAACGGTGAGGCAATGACCTACTTCTCTGTTGCAATTAACCGGCATGACTCTAAAGGAAACCCGATAACAGATTGGTTTAACATTAGTGCATACGGAAAAATAGCAGAAATAGCAGCTAATTTTGGTCAGAAAGGACAACTTGTTTACATCGAAGCAAGGCTACAACCGACTAATAATTCCTGTTCTATAATAATGAATTACCAGACAGGTGTGTTTAGAGTATTACCTAATAGTAAAAATACAAATGCAGGAGAGCAGAATGGCTAAGGCAGACCAAATTTCAAATTGTAACGTTCAAAATCCTAATTATGTGATGGCAGAAATGAAACGAGATCAAACAGTTCTAAACTATGCCCTATTTAAAGCGCGTGAGGAGCTACACGAGCTCAAACACCTAATGAATACGTCACAGTGCAGTGAAAGTGAAATTTTGCGCTATAACGGGGTTTTGGAGATGCTGGATAGCATATTTTCATCAGATGAAAAGGAACGTCAGAACTTATATCACTCTATGATCATGTCTGGTGTACAAATCATGTCCGGTAAGTTAAGTGGTGAGAATAGACAAGCCGTATTAGAAGCAACGACACCAGATCAGTTGGATGAGGTTTTAAAAGCCTCGGAAAATGAGGTATGGACTGAGTTGCAACTGCTATGTGAACAGCAGAACAACCTAAACTAAGAATCCAAAATGAAACTGACAATATCCTTGCCTTTCATTCTGATAACTACGCTGATCTCAGTGCCAGCGTTGGGTAATAGTTATTCTGCAATGGAAGGGATTGAAGGACAGCGATATTCTGATTTAGAGAAATACAAAGCCAACTGTCCAGCTTGTATGAGTGTTGTACAAAACATTAAAGATATCCGCTATCGGGCATGTGCACAATCAGTCACGACAGATGATGTGATAATTAGGGACCCATTATATGGCTATTTGAATAGTATGAAATTTATGCTAAATAATGATTTGTATAATCAAGTATTGTCTATCGTTATTAATGAGAAGGACTGTATTGATAGCTTAAATTGGCTTGAACGAGCCAACTTAAAAATTGAATCATTGGTAAATAAGCCAATTTAGTAAGTGTAAGCCCATAACTCCCAGCGGTACAATATCGTTAAACAGTCGCTATTTTTCTTCATAAGCATTATTTACGAACCTTTTCGTAACAAATAACGCCGTATAGCGGCGTTATCACCAAAATATGAATTTATTGTATATATCAGATAACATCTCAACAACAATTTAGTTAAGAACAAAAAGTAGTCGATTTTGATTCAACGTGACAGCTATCCCTATTGCAAATTTTAGGAAAAAATGCATTAATCAAGGTAAATTTAACATATGGAAAGGAATATCTATGTCAGAAATGATTTACTTAACGCTAAAGGGAAACAAGCAAGGGCTTATCTCTGCGGGTTGTTCGAGCTATGATTCAATTGGTAATAAATATCAAGATGGTCATAAAGATCAGATACTTGTCTACTCAACAACCTATGATCTAGCACGAAAACAAAATGTATCTCACGCGCCATTCATCTTGATAAAAGCCGATGACAAATCCTCCCCCCTTCTGTTAACTGCAATGTCAAACAATGAGATTTTAGAGTGCCTTTTTGAATATTATCGCGTAGATAAAAGCGGGGTAATGATTCCTTACAAAAAGATTTTGCTTACTAAAGCATCAATCATCCGTCTTACAAATGAGTCGCCGAACTCATTAACTGAAAATGAAATGCAACCATTTGAAAAAGTTTCAATAATATATGAAAGCATTACTTGCAAACATAATACTGCTAACACTTCAGGATATAGCATCAGAAATGAATCAGTCATGTAGGTATGACAATGAAAATAAATGATGTGTACTTTAATCGATTCAACGTTCCCATCGTAAGTTCACCAGACCCTTACCGTGATTCATTAATAGATGATCCAGTTAAAATCTTTATAGTTGTTAATTACAATTGGGGGATTGGGCATACAGGTATAGTGGTTGGAGAAGGTGAAGATGCTCTTTTGTATGACCCATCAGGGGGATACTCTGAGTGCCCTTCCAGAGAGTGCTATAATAATATTGAAGAATTACGAGCGCCACGTAGTTCAGGTGAATTTTTCCAATATCCTGAGTTTAATTGGGATGATTACCTTTCTTTTCAGTTGTGGGATGGTCCAGACGTTCAGATAATTGAATTTGTAGTGCCTAGAGTTCAAGCAGAAAAAATAAAAGAGTTAATATTTGAACATGGCGGAGCTGGATGGGCTATGTGTTCAGAAACAGTGTTTTATATACTTAAAGACAGTGGCGGTATATTTAACTCTTTGGATAAAAAGATTTTCTTCCGCGAAGATCCTTGGAATTTCAGAGAGAAATTAATTGACCTACATTACCCAAAAC
Organism: Providencia sp. PROV236; assembly: GCF_033676985.1. Taxonomy (NCBI): domain Bacteria; kingdom Pseudomonadati; phylum Pseudomonadota; class Gammaproteobacteria; order Enterobacterales; family Morganellaceae; genus Providencia; species Providencia sp. PROV236. The sequence continues at coordinate 10,249 of NZ_CP096298.1, forward strand.
GCGGGGGGGTCATATCAGGTGCTTATTAAATCTAATTTTTTTATCCCGTTAATATCACTGTTTATAAGTATTGTTCTTTTTTACTTAGAAACGGTGCATGAATACTTTTTTAAACTTTACCCCCATTCTGTAAATTCTAAAATAGTTATTGAAATACAGAAATTGCTATCATATTCATTTTTTTGTTATCTAATTCTTCTTACATTGGCAACGACATTTTTCATTAAAAATGTTAAATTTAACAAAAAACACCGTTTTATCTTATACTTTGTAATACCCTACATAATTAATATTATTGTTTGGTATTTTAATGGATATCAAGCTATTAATTACAGAAATAATTCAGTAATGATATCTGATTTTTTATTTACGTCTTATATCTTACACTTCGTTTTTGTAATTCCTATCATTGCATACATACTGGATTACACTTTTAGTTTTAAAATACAAAAGTGAATACAATCTCACTACATCTAAATCAAAAATCCCTCTACCACACCAATAAAAAAAACGCCACAATGTGGCGTTATAACCCTAGTGTTGGTACTTATTATAATCATATAACGTATGGCAAAAACAATTATACACATACACACCTATGTGTGTATGTGTATAATGTGTGTTTGTGTGGAGTTAATCACAAAAACACGTATGTGTTTATGTGTATTTACACGAGTGAGGATGTTTTAGGTTTTTATAGACCATTAGCCTAATATCTAGGTGAAGATTAAATTACACAAACAATAATGAAAGGCAAAAACACTGCCAGTTAGAGTAGAGGACCGGATCATGTTTGTTTTTAAAGAAGATACGTTCCAACGGAACCCCAATAATCCATGTCCAGATAATGAATTCAATAGTGACGTGATTGATTTTATAAAGGAAATAAGAAAGTTTTATCCTGAGTTAGAACATTGGAGCAATACCGGTGTACTGTTTGCTTGGGAAGGATATCTGCAAGATATATACGCGGTCGGTTGGACTGAATTGGTACGCAAGAGAGAGAACGGCTTTCTCGCATACTGCTACATATCGCAGTTACGACCATGCTTTGATTTTGGTGGAACAGGGACATACAACACTGAAATTTGGGATCTTGGAGAGCAAGAGCCGTGGAAAAAACAACCATTGCCAAAACTACCAGATTGGCTCGAATAATTGAGCATGAGGCACTTTTATTTTGAATGTTACCTAGTGAAATTGAGATAAAAGTGCAATAAAAAGGGATGAAATATCATCCCTATAAAACCACTACCTATTCATTTTCCTTTAGCCACTGATGAACATAATCTGATATTACTTCTTTCATTGTGGTGTTTCGTTTGACACATGCAGCTTTGAATCGAATTTGAGTATCTTCGTCAAGATCTACATTAATGCGTTTGGTTTTTGTACTTTTATCAAGAATTTTATCTAAGTCTCTGTTTTTACCGAATTTCATTTTCTGTGAATTTGCTGATTCGTTTACTTTTTTAAGTGCCATAAAGTATCTCTTTTAATTTCAAAACACAAATACGCTTATGTGTTTTTGCGCATTTGTGTAAATATATATTCGTGTTAATGTGTCAATGTGTTAATGTGTTAATGTGTTAATACACATTATGACTCAAAAATAGTCAAAATTTCTCTGGTTAGTATTTCTATCTCGCCTTTTGCATTTCCATCATTAGTTTCAAAAATACTCTTACCATCTAGAATAGATTTGATATAGCTCTGCCGTTGAGAAATAGCTGTTTTGAAAGAAGGCAAGCCAGTATCTTTGAGGTTGTCTTTTAATACTTGCAACATAGTTGTTTGGTCAATTTTACGAGTAATCAGAAATCTAGCTTCTACTTTACGGCTGTATGCTTGAGCTTCGAGGACCGATGTAACACTACCGGCTGCGGAAAAATCAAGAGGGCTTGGCGAGACTGGAATTATAACTAGATCACTAACCATAACCGCTGCTGATGTAATGACAGAAAGTGAACCAGCTCCATCTACGATGACAAAATCATAATCACTTAGATCTTTACGGATACTATAAACGTCTTTCTCACTGGCGGCGGTGAAAACATCATAATCACAGTTCCCTTCTTTAGACCAGTTAGATAGGCTCATTTGAGGATCTGTATCTACAACTGCTAATGAATAACCTGCTTTCTGCATAGCAGTAGCAACATTTATGACGGTGGTTGTTTTTCCAGAGCCGCCTTTCGGATTTAAAAAAGAAATTACTTTCACTGGAAAACCTCATATGTTTGTTTGTGTTTTTTTCATTATCTAAGGAAGCCAAAAAATAATCAATGTGTATTTGTGTTAATGTGTATTTAAGCAAAAACACATTAAATCATAAGAAAAACATACCTAACTTGTGAAATCAGTTAGTTACACATGCGCTAATATGTTTATGCGTTTATGTGTTTATGTGTTTATGTGTTTATGTGTTTATGTGTTTATTGTAATCAACAATGTTGATACATTTAAATAGGGGTGCTACTATTAAAACTCGGACGTTGAATTGTAGAGGTGATAAATGGCTCAGGTCACAGTAAAAAAATGGGGCAATAGCCCGTCTGTACGGCTTCCTGTTGCAATCATGCAAAAAGCGGCACTTAGCGTTGATGATACGGTTGAAATAGCGGTAGAAGAAGGTCGTATCATCATTACGCCAGTTAAAGCGGTAGAATACTCATTAGATAATTTGTTAGCCGGTATCACACCGGAGAATATCCATGAGAAAGTAGACTTCGGAGCTCGAACAGGTAAGGAATTAATTTAATGGTATCTCGATACGTACCTGATTCTGGCGATTTGATTTGGATTGACTTTGATCCAGTTGAAGGACATGAGCAGGGCGGTCATCGTCCAGCAGTTGTCCTTAGCCCTTTTGCATACAATAATAAAGTAGGGCTCTTACTATGCGTACCATGTACAACTAAAGGCAAAGGCTATCCATTTGAATGCGAACTCTCGAACGAAAGAGACAGCTACGCATTAGCGGATCAAGTTACATGTGTTGACTGGAGAGCTCGTAAAGTTACTAAAAAGGGCAAAGTGGAGGCATCAGAACTGGCAGAGATAAAAGCTAAAGCAAAGGCGTTAATAGGATAGATATAATACTTATAAGGGTTATGGGATAGAATGGAAAATGAGACACTACACACAGCAACAGGTAATCAAACTCCTTTAGATAATGCCGTATCGTCATTAAACTCTATTTTAGATGTTATTTTCACAGTAAATGATTATGTTTTATTTTTTATAATTTTAATAATAATTTTCGCTAAATCGAAGTCAAGACTATTCAAATTGGCTTTTGGTTATTCTGGTATATCAGTTGTATTTTTACTCTCTAGTTATTTTCTCAGGGATGATTTACTGTTTGATATTAATAATACACCGCGATTCGGATTATTGATGATCAATATCGGCATGATTACAACAGCATTATATTTAATATACTGGCTTATCTATCTATTCAACGAAAGTGGTATGATTGATAGCAAAAAGAGTGAGCCATAGCTAACCGAAAAAGGGTGCTTGTATCACCAACCCATCGTAATCTGTAAAAGAGAAAATGTGGGGGTTTCCCCCCACAAAAGCAACACTACTAATTACATGATAGTGTTGCCTGAACCACCGTACCTCCGCTTGTAAAATTGAGTGAACATAAACGATCACGCATTAACAAAGAGAAGCACAGAACTGTGATACACACAGTAATCAGCCCTATCAGGGCAAATTTGCTCATTTCTCTTGACTCCTTGAGTAAAAGGAGACAGAATCAAATTGCAACGTTTGTAGACTGCCTCGAGTTAAGGAATATTCCTAATTCGGGGCTTTCGTCTTTTTGGCTCTTGGCTATGCTCGAACCAAAACGATTCAAGCACCCAAGGCAATATTAGCAGATTATTATTAAGAGACATACTGTTAATTGAAAATTATAATACTATATTTTAATTATGTTTTTTGCTTTCTTAATAAAGAATTTATCCAATAAAACGGTTATTAATATCAATATAACAAACAAATCAACCTATAATTAACAACAGCCTCTAAGGAAAAATATTTTATTGAATTACCACATTATCTAAAAAAACAGCCAAATGTAGATATTCGATTTCATCAAGGTTAGTAAGACTTAATTTTGAATTTAATAATTCAATTTTAATTTCATTTGAAAGATGGTCTAACAGAATCCTATCAACATTAGATAATCGACCTATTTTGTCCTCTGCCGGAAAATTTAAAATAATATATCCTGCATCAGTGATTTTAGATATTATCTCGTAATCTTTCCTTGATATTTTAATCTTTTCAGGTTTGATTTTCGGTTTTGTTTTTATTCCTTTCCTTTCATTATCAAGGCGTTTCTGCCATTCCCTTTTATAAATCCCCCCATTTTGGATAACTCTGACTCGCCACTCTACTGACTCAAAATCTGAAAGTCGATTAAAATCGTTTTTATCTATATTTTTCAAAGGGATAAATCTATCCCCAATTATAAACCGAAAGATTTGTTTAATCATGTATATCTATCTCTCTTTGAATTTCAAATATATTTCAGAATTAAACTAAAAAAACGAAATACATTAAATTTAGTTACTTATGACAAACTTGTAGAAATTTAAAGAACGAATATCAAAGCAAAAATCAGGATTAACAACAAAATTGAAGCTACTAAGTAGGCAATAACTTTGCTTGTTGCTCCATTTTGGTTATAGGTAATCAAAAAGATATTTGCACCAGATAGAATATATAATAGAACAAAGAAGAATCCATTTAATCGAATTGAACCTTCAAATAGAAACATACCAAATAAAATAAAAACCATTATTGAAAATACAAGACTGATTACCATTTCTAGTTTTTTTAAATTCATCACAACCTCTTTAATTAATTGTAGAGTTTACAAGAATATCACTTCATCGACTGATTATATCTATCAATAGCCGCATCGTAATAATCCTTATCTACTTCAATACTGTAACTTTCATCACCTAGTACGTAGAGAATTTTATAATCTCGCTCGATGGTTCGATAAATTTTTAACTGGCTATATCGCTTTCCATCTTTCACGGCTTTCTTATTAAAATCGGATTTGAATATGTAAACTAATAACATGACGAATGCTAGACAGATCCAAAATGTAATAACCAAACCAAAGCCCAAGTCATTTACCGCTGACATTATCCCTCTCCGAAACAGTTAGGTAATTAGTAATGTAAAAATCATTATTAGTTTTATGAACTTACAACGTAATTTCATTATACAACAATTTAAAGATTGCAAGCCTTTTAATGCGTACTAATACCGATATTTTAGCTATTCGATGATAAATACCTGTGCTACCCTTTACTCGGTTAAATATACGTTTAATGTAGTAACTTTTTTTATTTTATGATTTATGGTTAGTGATGCTATTTGATGCACCAGAATTCACCACAATTTTCACACCGATTTTCAGCACCAAGGAGGCACCGATGGGAGAGTTAATTTTACGTGACAACGTAACAGAAATTGTTGATGTAAATAACATGACGAAAAACACCAACAATCCAGCAACCAGCTACTTGCTACGGCTGCGTTCCAAACAAAGCCAAAAGACAATGCGCTCCTGCCTAGTGTCAGTGGTTAAATTGTTTCGTGCTATGGACCCATTTACTTTCGATTGGTCAATCATAGATCGAGATGCCGTTCAATTGGTACTTCAGAAATTAATACTGGAGAAAAAGACACCTAATAGTATAAACCTAATTCTGAGTGCTATTAAAGGGGTGGCTGAAGAAGCCAGAGCATCACGAATTATAGACAGTGATACATATCAAGATATTAGAAGCATACGCCGGATTCGTGGGAACCGTATCGGTCGAGGGCGTTCACTGAGTAGTAGTGAAATAACTGCTATTTATCAACACCTTGATAGCCTAAATACCGCAGTCTCGGTACGTGATGCGGCGATTGTATCATTAATGCTTGGCTGTGGTTTGCGCCGTGCTGAAGTCACTTTATTGGATATGGAAGATATCAATTTTGATAATTACTCCATTAAAATCATGGGTAAAGGAAACAAAGAAAGAACTAACTTCATGCCAAGTGACACGCTCCGTCGTATTCGTTTATGGATAGAAACTGTAAGAGGGGATCATACCGGTGCAGTTTTTACCCGCATACGTAAAAATGATGATGTGACTTGCGATAGAATAACAACCGATGGTTTACGGTATATTATTGATAAACTGGTGAAAGATTCAGCCTCTGATTCATTTACCCCCCATGACTGCCGACGAACCTATGCTACTAAGCTGTTAGAACTCGGTGAGGACCTACTTACTGTCAGGGAGGCTATGGGGCACAGTAGCGTAGCAACCACACAGCGGTATGACAAACGAGGTGTAACACGCTTAGAAGCTGCTGCAAGGAATCTTATATACTAATGATAGGATGGAAAAATGAGATCTGAAACGCACATTACCGAAACAGAAGCAAAAAAAATTGTTAATAACCAGATACCTAGCGATAAGTGGGTGTTACGTTCAATTGATGAACGTGACTATGGGACAGACTTCATTGTGGGCGGACAATAAAGTCTTAAACTGAACAAAATAGATCTAAACTATGACAATAAAGTCTTAAACTAGACAGAATAGTTGTAAACTGAAATCAGTCCAGTTATGCTGTGAAAAAGCATACTGGACTTTTGTTATGGCTAAAGCAAACTCTTCATTTTCTGAAGTGCAAATTGCCCGTCGTATTAAAGAGGGGCGTGGCCAAGGGCATGGTAAAGACTATATTCCATGGCTAACAGTACAAGAAGTTCCTTCTTCAGGTCGTTCCCACCGTATTTATTCTCATAAGACGGGACGAGTCCATCATTTGCTATCTGACTTAGAGCTTGCTGTTTTTCTCAGTCTTGAGTGGGAGAGCAGCGTGCTAGATATACGCGAGCAGTTCCCCTTATTACCTAGTGATACCAGGCAGATTGCAATAGATAGTGGTATTAAGCATCCTGTTATTCGTGGTGTAGATCAGGTTATGTCTACTGATTTTTTAGTGGACTGCAAAGATGGTCCTTTTGAGCAGTTTGCTATTCAAGTCAAACCTGCAGCAGCCTTACAAGACGAGCGTACCTTAGAAAAACTAGAACTAGAGCGTCGCTATTGGCAGCAAAAGCAAATTCCTTGGTTCATTTTTACTGATAAAGAAATAAATCCCGTAGTAAAAGAAAATATTGAATGGCTTTATTCAGTGAAAACAGAAGAAGTTTCTGCGGAGCTTTTAGCACAACTATCCCCATTGGCCCATATCCTGCAAGAAAAAGGAGATGAAAACATTATCAATGTCTGTAAGCAGGTTGATATTGCTTATGATTTGGAGTTAGGCAAAACATTGAGTGAGATACGAGCCTTAACCGCAAATGGTTTTATTAAGTTCAATATTTATAAGTCTTTCAGGGCAAATAAGTGTGCAGATCTCTGTATTAGCCAAGTAGTGAATATGGAGGAGTTGCGCTATGTGGCAAATTAATGAGGTTGTGCTATTTGATAATGATCCGTATCGCATTTTGGCTATAGAGGATGGCCAAGTTGTCTGGATGCAAATAAGCGCTGATAAAGGAGTTCCACAAGCTAGGGCTGAGTTGTTGCTAATGCAGTATTTAGATGAAGGCCGCTTAGTTAGAACTGATGACCCTTATGTACATCTTGATTTAGAAGAGCCGTCTGTAGATTCTGTCAGCTTCCAGAAGCGCGAGGAGGATTATCGAAAAATTCTTCCTATTATTAATAGTAAGGATCGTTTCGACCCTAAAGTCAGAAGCGAACTCGTTGAGCATGTGGTCCAAGAACATAAGGTTACTAAGGCTACAGTTTATAAGTTGTTACGCCGTTACTGGCAGCGTGGTCAAACGCCTAATGCATTAATTCCTGACTACAAAAACAGCGGTGCACCAGGGGAAAGACGTTCAGCGACAGGAACAGCAAAGATTGGCCGAGCCAGAGAATATGGTAAGGGTGAAGGAACCAAGGTAACGCCCGAGATTGAACGCCTTTTTAGGTTGACCATAGAAAAGCACCTGTTAAATCAAAAAGGTACAAAGACCACCGTTGCCTATAGACGATTTGTGGACTTGTTTGCTCAGTATTTTCCTCGCATTCCCCAAGAGGATTACCCAACACTACGTCAGTTTCGTTATTTTTATGATCGAGAATACCCTAAAGCTCAGCGCTTAAAGTCTAGAGTTAAAGCAGGGGTATATAAAAAAGACGTACGACCCTTAAGTAGTACAGCCACTTCTCAGGCGTTAGGCCCTGGGAGTCGTTATGAGATTGATGCCACGATTGCTGATATTTATTTAGTGGATCATCATGATCGCCAAAAAATCATAGGAAGACCAACGCTTTACATTGTGATTGATGTGTTTAGTCGGATGATCACGGGCTTTTATATCGGCTTTGAAAATCCGTCTTATGTGGTGGCGATGCAGGCTTTTGTAAATGCTTGCTCTGACAAAACGGCCATTTGTGCCCAGCATGATATTGAGATTAGTAGCTCAGACTGGCCGTGTGTAGGTTTGCCAGATGTGTTGCTAGCGGACCGTGGCGAATTAATGAGTCATCAGGTCGAAGCCTTAGTTTCTAGTTTTAATGTGCGAGTGGAAAGTGCTCCACCTAGACGTGGCGATGCTAAAGGCATAGTGGAAAGCACTTTTAGAACACTACAAGCCGAGTTTAAGTCCTTTGCACCTGGCATTGTAGAGGGCAGTCGGATCAAAAGCCATGGTGAAACAGACTATAGGTTAGATGCATCTCTGTCGGTATTTGAGTTCACACAAATTATTTTGCGTACGATCTTATTCAGAAATAACCATCTGGTGATGGATAAATACGATCGAGATGCTGATTTTCCTACAGATTTACCGTCTATTCCTGTCCAGCTATGGCAATGGGGTATGCAGCATCGTACAGGTAGTTTAAGGGCTGTGGAGCAAGAGCAGTTGCGAGTAGCGTTACTGCCTCGCCGAAAGGTCTCTATTTCTTCATTTGGCGTTAATTTGTGGGGTTTGTATTACTCGGGGTCAGAGATTCTGCGTGAGGGTTGGTTGCAGCGGAGCACTGATATAGCTAGACCTCAACATTTAGAAGCGGCTTATGACCCAGTGCTGGTTGATACGATTTATTTGTTTCCGCAAGTTGGCAGCCGTGTATTTTGGCGCTGTAATCTGACGGAACGTAGTCGGCAGTTTAAAGGTCTCTCATTTTGGGAGGTTTGGGATATACAAGCACAAGAAAAACACAATAAAGCCAATGCGAAGCAGGATGAGTTAACTAAACGCAGGGAGCTTGAGGCGTTTATTCAGCAAACCATTCAGAAAGCGAATAAGTTAACGCCCAGTACTACTGAGCCCAAATCAACACGCATTAAGCAGATTAAAACTAATAAAAAAGAAGCCGTGACCTCGGAGCGTAAAAAACGTGCGGAGCATTTGAAGCCAAGCTCTTCAGGTGATGAGGCTAAAGTTATTCCTTTCAACGCAGTGGAAGCGGATGATCAAGAAGATTACAGCCTACCCACATACGTGCCTGAATTATTTCAGGATCCACCAGAAAAGGATGAGTCATGAGTGCTACCCGGATTCAAGCAGTTTATCGTGATACGGGGGTAGAGGCTTATCGTGATAATCCTTTTATCGAGGCCTTACCACCATTACAAGAGTCAGTGAATAGTGCTGCATCACTGAAATCCTCTTTACAGCTTACTTCCTCTGACTTGCAAAAGTCCCGTGTTATCAGAGCTCATACCATTTGTCGTATTCCAGATGACTATTTTCAGCCATTAGGTACGCATTTGCTACTAAGTGAGCGTATTTCGGTCATGATTCGAGGTGGCTACGTAGGCAGAAATCCTAAAACAGGAGATTTACAAAAGCATTTACAAAATGGTTATGAGCGTGTTCAAACGGGAGAGTTGGAGACATTTCGCTTTGAGGAGGCACGATCTACGGCACAAAGCTTATTGTTAATTGGTTGTTCTGGTAGTGGGAAGACGACCTCTCTTCATCGTATTCTAGCCACGTATCCTCAGGTGATTTACCATCGTGAACTCAATGTAGAGCAGGTGGTGTATTTGAAAATAGACTGCTCGCATAATGGTTCGCTAAAAGAAATCTGCTTGAATTTTTTCAGAGCGTTGGATCGAGCCTTGGGCTCGAACTATGAGCGTCGTTATGGCTTAAAACGTCATGGTATAGAAACCATGTTGGCTTTGATGTCGCAAATAGCCAATGCACATGCTTTAGGGTTGTTGGTTATTGATGAAATTCAGCATTTAAGCCGCTCTCGTTCGGGTGGATCTCAAGAGATGCTGAACTTTTTTGTGACGATGGTGAATATTATTGGCGTACCAGTGATGTTGATTGGTACCCCTAAAGCACGAGAGATTTTTGAGGCTGATTTGCGGTCTGCACGTAGAGGGGCAGGGTTTGGAGCTATATTCTGGGATCCTATACAACAAACGCAACGTGGAAAGCCCAATCAAGAGTGGATCGCTTTTACGGATAATCTTTGGCAATTACAGCTTTTACAACGCAAAGATGCGCTGTTATCGGATGAGGTCCGTGATGTGTGGTATGAGCTAAGCCAAGGAGTGATGGACATTGTAGTAAAACTTTTTGTACTCGCTCAGCTCCGTGCGCTAGCTTTAGGCAATGAGCGTATTACCGCTGGTTTATTGCGGCAAGTGTATCAAGATGAGTTAAAGCCTGTGCACCCCATGCTAGAGGCATTACGCTCGGGTATCCCAGAACGCATTGCTCGTTATTCTGATCTAGTCGTTCCCGAGATTGATAAACGGTTAATCCAACTTCAGCTAGATATCGCAGCGATACAAGAACAAACACCAGAAGAAAAAGCCCTTCAAGAGTTAGATACCGAAGATCAGCGTCATTTATATCTGATGCTGAAAGAGGATTACGATTCAAGCCTGTTAATTCCCACTATTAAAAAAGCGTTTAGCCAGAATCCAACGATGACAAGACAAAAGTTACTGCCTCTTGTTTTGCAGTGGTTGATGGAAGGCGAAACGGTAGTGTCAGAACTAGAAAAGCCCTCCAAGAGTAAAAAGGTTTCGGCTATAAAGGTAGTCAAGCCCAGCGACTGGGATAGCTTGCCTGATACGGATTTACGTTATATCTATTCACAACGCCAACCTGAAAAAACCATGCATGAACGGTTAAAAGGGAAAGGGGTAATAGTGGATATGGCGAGCTTATTTAAACAAGCAGGTTAGCCATGAGAAACTTTCCTGTTCCGTACTCGAATGAGCTGATTTATAGCACTATTGCACGGGCAGGCGTTTATCAAGGGATTGTTAGTCCTAAGCAGCTGTTGGATGAGGTGTATGGCAACCGCAAGGTGGTCGCTACCTTAGGTCTGCCCTCGCATTTAGGTGTGATAGCAAGACATCTACATCAAACAGGACGTTACGCTGTTCAGCAGCTTATTTATGAGCATACCTTATTCCCTTTATATGCTCCGTTTGTAGGCAAGGAGCGCCGAGACGAAGCTATTCGGTTAATGGAGTACCAAGCGCAAGGTGCGGTGCATTTAATGCTAGGAGTCGCTGCTTCTAGAGTTAAGAGCGATAACCGCTTTAGATACTGCCCTGATTGCGTTGCTCTTCAGCTAAATAGGTATGGGGAAGCCTTTTGGCAACGAGATTGGTATTTGCCCGCTTTGCCATATTGTCCAAAACACGGTGCTTTAGTCTTCTTTGATAGAGCTGTAGATGATCACCGACATCAATTTTGGGCTTTGGGTCATACTGAGCTGCTTTCAGACTACCCCAAAGACTCCCTATCTCAATTAACAGCACTAGCTGCTTATATAGCCCCTCTGTTAGAGGGGGAACCGCAGAATTCGGAAAAAATCGTACGCTAAGCTAACGGTGTTCTCGTGACAGCTCTTTGACTAGGCTTTCTAAGGCCATTCTGATAGCCCTGACTTCCTGAAAAGCCATGGCTAAAATTTGTGCGGCTAAAAGGGATAACCGATGGTAAAGTAAGTTATCCCTGTCGAGATACTGAAAAGCGTTATCCTCGTTTTTCCCAAAACTGTTTTGCCAGTTCGCTCAGAGCGCTAGTTAACTGAGCGACAGATTTCGCACTTTGCAAATTATTCTGCCCGGTCTGTACATTGGTATCAGCAGCATCGCGTATATTGATAATACTGCGGTTTATGTCTTCACTTACTGCTCCCTGCTGCTCGACCGCAGTCGCTATTTGCGCGTTCATGTCGGTAATTTCGTTAACGCGTTGGCCAATTCCATCAAGAGCTGTAGCTGCTTCCTCTGCGTGAGCTACACTCGTGTGCGCTTGCCGACTACTTTGCTCCATGACTGTAACAGCGGATTGCGCTCGCTCTTGTAGAGCGCTGATCATGCTTTGAATATCCGTTGTCGATTGCTGTGTGCGAGCAGCAAGACTGCGAACCTCATCGGCGACAACAGCAAAACCACGCCCCTGCTCACCAGCACGCGCGGCCTCAATTGCTGCGTTGAGTGCCAACAAATTCGTTTGCTCGGCGATCCCTCGTATAACGTCAAGAACTTTTGATATCTCGTTACTTTGACCTTCAAGCTCATGAATAACCTGAGTGGCTTGCCTAATTTCACCTTCAAGGGCAGTGATTGACTGGCTTGTGTGGGCTACCAGACGCTGGCCAGATGCCGTCTCAGTGTCTGCTCTTCCGGCCGCATCTGCAGCATGCTGTGCATTGCTCGCAACCTCTTGAATGCTTGCCACCATTTGGTTTACTGCCGTTGCTATTTGATCTGTCTCTGCCTGCTGCTCAACTGTAAGTACATTGCTTGACTCAATATCCTTTAGTAGGCCTCGGGTGTGTTCGCTAAGCCGATTTGATGCATCACCTATGCGACCTACTATGGCGCCTGTTTCAGCTTGCATCATTCGTAAAGCAAACTCTATTTGGCCAAACTCATCGGTGCGCCCAGTGTAGAGGGATTGACTTAATGGGTTATTGGAAATATTCCTGGCTCTTTCAACCAGTCTTCCAAGAGGAGAGAGAATAGCCAAAACACTAACAGAGCTTAAGCTTCCTGACATTAAAGTGGCTAACAATAAGCTGCTTATTGATGTATCAGTAAGCATGCCGGCAGCCATTGCGCTTGATATAATACTACCCCATATGAGCAAGAGTATTTTCACGGAAAAGCTAGCAGCCAATTTCGGCCTCGCGGCCTTCCCGCTTCTCAATTGAGCATATAATTTTTCCGCAGCCAAAACCTGCTCAGGTTCAGGCTTGGTCCTTACAGACTGGTATTCAACAATCGAACCATTCTTAGCTATTGGCGTTACATAAGCACTTACCCAATAGTGGTCGCCATTTTTACAGCGATTTTTTACTAGCCCCATCCATGAGCGGCCAGATTTTAATGTACTCCACATATGCTCAAATGCAGCAGGCGGCATATCTGGGTGTCTTACGATGTTGTGAGGCTGGCCTAATAGTTCTTCCTCAGTGAAACCACTGATTTTAATGAAGTCAGGATTAACGTACGTGATATGGCTTTGAGGGGAGGTAGTCGAAAGAATATTGGCATCTTTTGGGGCACTGTTGCAAATAGTCGGTGGTGATAAACTTATCATCCCCTTTTGCTGATGGAGCTGCACATGAACCCATTCAAAGGCCGGCATTTTCAGCGTGACATCATTCTGTGGGCCGTACGCTGGTACTGCAAATACGGCATCAGTTACCGTGAGCTGCAGGAGATGCTGGCTGAACGCGGAGTGAATGTCGATCACTCCACGATTTACCGCTGGGTTCAGCGTTATGCGCCTGAAATGGAAAAACGGCTGCGCTGGTACTGGCGTAACCCTTCCGATCTTTGCCCGTGGCACATGGATGAAACCTACGTGAAGGTCAATGGCCGCTGGGCGTATCTGTACCGGGCCGTCGACAGCCGGGGCCGCACTGTCGATTTTTATCTCTCCTCCCGTCGTAACAGCAAAGCTGCATACCGGTTTCTGGGTAAAATCCTCAACAACGTGAAGAAGTGGCAGATCCCGCGATTCATCAACACGGATAAAGCGCCCGCCTATGGTCGCGCGCTTGCTCTGCTCAAACGCGAAGGCCGGTGCCCGTCTGACGTTGAACACCGACAGATTAAGTACCGGAACAACGTGATTGAATGCGATCATGGCAAACTGAAACGGATAATCGGCGCCACGCTGGGATTTAAATCCATGAAGACGGCTTACGCCACCATCAAAGGTATTGAGGTGATGCGTGCACTACGCAAAGGCCAGGCCTCAGCATTTTATTATGGTGATCCCCTGGGCGAAATGCGCCTGGTAAGCAGAGTTTTTGAAATGTAAGGCCTTTGAATAAGACAAAAGGCTGCCTCATCGCTAACTTTGCAACAGTGCCCCCTCGGCTACCACCTCCATTGTCGTTTTCAGAAGACGGCTGCACTGAACGTCAGAAGCCGACTGCACTATAGCAGCGGAGGGGTTGGATCCATCAGGCAACGACGGGCTGCTGCCGGCCATCAGCGGACGCAGGGAGGACTTTCCGCAACCGGCCGTTCGATGCGGCACCGATGGCCTTCGCGCAGGGGTAGTGAATCCGCCAGGATTGACTTGCGCTGCCCTACCTCTCACTAGTGAGGGGCGGCAGCGCATCAAGCGGTGAGCGCACTCCGGCACCGCCAACTTTCAGCACATGCGTGTAAATCATCGTCGTAGAGACGTCGGAATGGCCGAGCAGATCCTGCACGGTTCGAATGTCGTAACCGCTGCGGAGCAAGGCCGTCGCGAACGAGTGGCGGAGGGTGTGCGGTGTGGCGGGCTTCGTGATGCCTGCTTGTTCTACGGCACGTTTGAAGGCGCGCTGAAAGGTCTGGTCATACATGTGATGGCGACGCACGACACCGCTCCGTGGATCGGTCGAATGCGTGTGCTGCGCAAAAACCCAGAACCACGGCCAGGAATGCCCGGCGCGCGGATACTTCCGCTCAAGGGCGTCGGGAAGCGCAACGCCGCTGCGGCCCTCGGCCTGGTCCTTCAGCCACCATGCCCGTGCACGCGACAGCTGCTCGCGCAGGCTGGGTGCCAAGCTCTCGGGTAACATCAAGGCCCGATCCTTGGAGCCCTTGCCTCCCGCACGATGATCGTGCCGTGATCGAAATCCAGATCCTTGACCCGCAGTTGCAAACCCTCACTGATCCGCATGCCCGTTCCATACAGAAGCTGGGCGAACAAACGATGCTCGCCTTCCAGAAAACCGAGGATGCGAACCACTTCATCCGGGGTCAGCACCACCGGCAAGCGCCGCGACGGCCGAGGTCTTCCGATCTCCTGAAGCCAGGGCAGATCCGTGCACAGCACCTTGCCGTAGAAGAACAGCAAGGCCGCCAATGCCTGACGATGCGTGGAGACCGAAACCTTGCGCTCGTTCGCCAGCCAGGACAGAAATGCCTCGACTTCGCTGCTGCCCAAGGTTGCCGGGTGACGCACACCGTGGAAACGGATGAAGGCACGAACCCAGTGGACATAAGCCTGTTCGGTTGGTAAGCTGTAATGCAAGTAGCGTATGCGCTCACGCAACTGGTCCAGAACCTTGACCGAACGCAGCGGTGGTAACGGCGCAGTGGCGGTTTTCATGGCTTGTTATGACTGTTTTTTTGTACAGTCTATGCCTCGGGCATCCAAGCAGCAAGCGCGTTACGCCGTGGGTCGATGTTTGATGTTATGGAGCAGCAACGATGTTACGCAGCAGGGCAGTCGCCCTAAAACAAAGTTAGATGCACTAAGCACATAATTGCTCACAGCCAAACTATCAGGTCAAGTCTGCTTTTATTATTTTTAAGCGTGCATAATAAGCCCTACACAAATTGGGAGTTAGACATCATGAGCAACGCAAAAACAAAGTTAGGCATCACAAAGTACAGCATCGTGACCAACAGCAACGATTCCGTCACACTGCGCCTCATGACTGAGCATGACCTTGCGATGCTCTATGAGTGGCTAAATCGATCTCATATCGTCGAGTGGTGGGGCGGAGAAGAAGCACGCCCGACACTTGCTGACGTACAGGAACAGTACTTGCCAAGCGTTTTAGCGCAAGAGTCCGTCACTCCATACATTGCAATGCTGAATGGAGAGCCGATTGGGTATGCCCAGTCGTACGTTGCTCTTGGAAGCGGGGACGGAAGGTGGGAAGAAGAAACCGATCCAGGAGTACGCGGAATAGACCAGTTACTGGCGAATGCATCACAACTGGGCAAAGGCTTGGGAACCAAGCTGGTTCGAGCTCTGGTTGAGTTGCTGTTCAATGATCCCGAGGTCACCAAGATCCAAACGGACCCGTCGCCGAGCAACTTGCGAGCGATCCGATGCTACGAGAAAGCGGGGTTTGAGAGGCAAGGTACCGTAACCACCCCATATGGTCCAGCCGTGTACATGGTTCAAACACGCCAGGCATTCGAGCGAACACGCAGTGATGCCTAACCCTTCCATCGAGGGGGACGTCCAAGGGCTGGCGCCCTTGGCCGCCCCTCATGTCAAACGTTATGCAGCCAAATCCCAACAATTAAGGGTCTTAAAATGGTAAAAGATTGGATTCCCATCTCTCATGATAATTACAAGCAGGTGCAAGGACCGTTCTATCATGGAACCAAAGCCAATTTGGCGATTGGTGACTTGCTAACCACAGGGTTCATCTCTCATTTCGAGGACGGTCGTATTCTTAAGCACATCTACTTTTCAGCCTTGATGGAGCCAGCAGTTTGGGGAGCTGAACTTGCTATGTCACTGTCTGGCCTCGAGGGTCGCGGCTACATATACATAGTTGAGCCAACAGGACCGTTCGAAGACGATCCGAATCTTACGAACAAAAGATTTCCCGGTAATCCAACACAGTCCTATAGAACCTGCGAACCCTTGAGAATTGTTGGCGTTGTTGAAGACTGGGAGGGGCATCCTGTTGAATTAATAAGGGGAATGTTGGATTCGTTGGAGGACTTAAAGCGCCGTGGTTTACACGTCATTGAAGACTAGTCCTTTGCATAACAAAGCCATCAAACCGGACGCCAGAGATTCCGCGCCTGTTGCGCATGGCTTCGCCATTTTATGCGCAATAGGCGCGCCACCCTGTCGCCGTTTATGGCGGCGTTAGATGCACTAAGCACATAATTGCTCACAGCCAAACTATCAGGTCAAGTCTGCTTTTATTATTTTTAAGCGTGCATAATAAGCCCTACACAAATTGGGAGATATATCATGAAAGGCTGGCTTTTTCTTGTTATCGCAATAGTTGGCGAAGTAATCGCAACATCCGCATTAAAATCTAGCGAGGGCTTTACTAAGCTTGCCCCTTCCGCCGTTGTCATAATCGGTTATGGCATCGCATTTTATTTTCTTTCTCTGGTTCTGAAATCCATCCCTGTCGGTGTTGCTTATGCAGTCTGGTCGGGACTCGGCGTCGTCATAATTACAGCCATTGCCTGGTTGCTTCATGGGCAAAAGCTTGATGCGTGGGGCTTTGTAGGTATGGGGCTCATAATTGCTGCCTTTTTGCTCGCCCGATCCCCATCGTGGAAGTCGCTGCGGAGGCCGACGCCATGGTGACGGTGTTCGGCATTCTGAATCTCACCGAGGACTCCTTCTTCGATGAGAGCCGGCGGCTAGACCCCGCCGGCGCTGTCACCGCGGCGATCGAAATGCTGCGAGTCGGATCAGACGTCGTGGATGTCGGACCGGCCGCCAGCCATCCGGACGCGAGGCCTGTATCGCCGGCCGATGAGATCAGACGTATTGCGCCGCTCTTAGACGCCCTGTCCGATCAGATGCACCGTGTTTCAATCGACAGCTTCCAACCGGAAACCCAGCGCTATGCGCTCAAGCGCGGCGTGGGCTACCTGAACGATATCCAAGGATTTCCTGACCCTGCGCTCTATCCCGATATTGCTGAGGCGGACTGCAGGCTGGTGGTTATGCACTCAGCGCAGCGGGATGGCATCGCCACCCGCACCGGTCACCTTCGACCCGAAGACGCGCTCGACGAGATTGTGCGGTTCTTCGAGGCGCGGGTTTCCGCCTTGCGACGGAGCGGGGTCGCTGCCGACCGGCTCATCCTCGATCCGGGGATGGGATTTTTCTTGAGCCCCGCACCGGAAACATCGCTGCACGTGCTGTCGAACCTTCAAAAGCTGAAGTCGGCGTTGGGGCTTCCGCTATTGGTCTCGGTGTCGCGGAAATCCTTCTTGGGCGCCACCGTTGGCCTTCCTGTAAAGGATCTGGGTCCAGCGAGCCTTGCGGCGGAACTTCACGCGATCGGCAATGGCGCTGACTACGTCCGCACCCACGCGCCTGGAGATCTGCGAAGCGCAATCACCTTCTCGGAAACCCTCGCGAAATTTCGCAGTCGCGACGCCAGAGACCGAGGGTTAGATCATGCCTAGCATTCACCTTCCGGCCGCCCGCTAAATATCTCCTTTTGGGTTGTTAATAAAACATCCAATAAGTTGACTGTGCGTGAAAAAGAAAGTTTTGTGTGATGGCGTTGAAGATCGCACCGTTAAGCTCTTATGTGGGATGGTGCAGAGCTCGACGACTACCGATAAAACGCAACCGCCGCAAACAGACAAGAAAAAGCCCCAACTGATAACAGTTGGGGCTTCAGTATTGTGATTGGTGGAGCAATAGCACCCTGAACCCAAAACCTTCTCGCTCAACCGGTAGTGGCTGATAACAACTCGTGAGGGCTATTGCGGGTTAAGCATTTAGCGATGTCTAGGGCCAGACTGGACGTCTGAACGCAAGCCGCTGATACTGTACATAACCACAGTATCAGCGGAGGATACCCATGTCGCTGGCAAGGAACGCCACGGCGAGTCAATCGCCCACTCAAACAAACGGTTACGAACGCCACCAACCCGACCAGACGCTGCTCTACCAGCTGGTTGAGCAGCACTACCCAGCCTTCAAAGCCTCACTCGAAGCCCAAGGTCAACACCTGCCTCGCTACATCCAACAAGAATTCAACGACCTCCTCCAATGTGGCCGTCTGGAGTATGGTTTCATGCGGGTTCGCTGCGAGGATTGTCATCACGAGCGTCTGGTCGCCTTCAGCTGTAAACGACGCGGCTTTTGCCCTAGCTGCGGTGCCCGCCGGATGGCCGAGAGTGCGGCGCTGCTGATAGACGAAGTCTTCCCCAAGGAGCCCATTCGCCAGTGGGTGCTCAGCTTTCCTTTCCAGCTACGCTTTTTGCTGGCTCGCCATCCCCAGCTGATGGGCCAGGTCTTGAGTATCGTCTATCGTACACTCTCAACTCATCTGATCAAAAAAGCCGGTTACACCAAAGCCTCTGCACAAACTGGCTCAGTGACTCTTATCCAACGCTTTGGCTCCGCGCTAAATCTCAATGTCCACTACCACATGCTGTTTCTCGATGGTGTCTATGCCGAAGATGACTATGGCAAGCAACGCTTCCATCGTGTCAAGGCACCCACTTACGATGAGCTGAATACGCTCGCTCACACCCTCAGCCATCGCATCGCTCGCTGCATGGAAAAGCGTGGGATTTTGGAGCGTGATGCCGAGAATACGTGGTTGACACTGGAAGAGGGCGAAGACGATACGCTGACTCAATTACATGGTGCTTCGGTTACGTATCGCATTGCCGTCGGCCCCCAGCAAGGGCGCAAAGTCTTCACCCTGCAAACCTTGCCAGGGCGTGAGGATAAAGCCGACTCAAGCAGTCGAGTAGCCAACCATGCTGGTTTCTCGCTACACGCCGGTGTGATGGCCGAAGCGCATCAGCGGGATAAGCTTGAGCGCTTG
The DNA here is from genome assembly GCF_033676985.1 of Providencia sp. PROV236. Taxonomy (NCBI): domain Bacteria; kingdom Pseudomonadati; phylum Pseudomonadota; class Gammaproteobacteria; order Enterobacterales; family Morganellaceae; genus Providencia; species Providencia sp. PROV236. The sequence goes on from NZ_CP096298.1 coordinate 30,090, forward strand.
TGTCGCTACATTAGTCGGCCAGCGGTTTCAGAAAAACGTCTGGCATTAACCGCCAATGGGCAGGTGCGTTACGAGCTCAAAACTCCGTACCGCAATGGCACCACCCATGTGATCTTCGAGCCGCTGGACTTCATCGCCAAACTCGCTGCGTTGGTACCTAAGCCGCGAGTCAACCTCACACGCTTCCACGGCGTCTTTGCACCGAACAGCAAACACCGAGTTCAAGTAACACCCGCCAAGCGGGGCAAGAAGCCCGACAAATCGGAAGGTCTCGATACTAACTGGCGTGACAAGAGTCCTGCAGAGCGCCACCGCGCCATGACCTGGATGCAACGCCTCAAGCGAGTCTTCAATATTGATATTGAAGTCTGCGAACACTGCGGCGGTCACGTCAAAGTGATTGCCAGCATCGAAGATCCGAAGGTCATTGAGCAGATTCTCAAGCATCTGAAACAGAAAACAGCCAAGGCGAATGCCGCCAAGCAGCGTGAGCTGCCACCAGAACGAGCGCCGCCACTGACTCCCAGCCTGTTCGATCCATCACAGAGTCGTCTCTTTGACTGACGACCCCAAATCCAACACTGCTCAACACTGCCAACTTTTAAACGGGGCGGTGGGGCAGTTTGTATCTCTCGAGCTATCAGGCTAGAGATTTTACCGCCAAATCGAACCTTATTAGAGCGGTTTAGGCTGGACCGGCAGTTAAAATTGGGGCTTGAGCGGTAAACGAGTGAGGGAATTTCAGGTAAGATACTTCGGATGAGGAGCAAAAAGGTGGTTTATACTTCCTATACCCGTTAGCACCCTCCCTGATTAAAGGAAGCCGTATGGATATTATTGATAAAGTTTTTCAGCAAGAGGATTTCTCACGCCAGGATTTGAGTGACAGCCGTTTTCGCCGCTGCCGCTTTTATCAGTGTGACTTCAGCCACTGTCAGCTGCAGGATGCCAGTTTCGAGGATTGCAGTTTCATTGAAAGCGGCGCCGTTGAAGGGTGTCACTTCAGCTATGCCGATCTGCGCGATGCCAGTTTCAAGGCCTGCCGTCTGTCTTTGGCCAACTTCAGCGGTGCCAACTGCTTTGGCATAGAGTTCAGGGAGTGCGATCTCAAGGGCGCCAACTTTTCCCGGGCCCGCTTCTACAATCAAGTCAGCCATAAGATGTACTTCTGCTCGGCTTATATCTCAGGTTGCAACCTGGCCTATACCAACTTGAGTGGCCAATGCCTGGAAAAATGCGAGCTGTTTGAAAACAACTGGAGCAATGCCAATCTCAGCGGCGCTTCCTTGATGGGCTCAGATCTCAGCCGCGGCACCTTCTCCCGCGACTGTTGGCAACAGGTCAATCTGCGGGGCTGTGACCTGACCTTTGCCGATCTGGATGGGCTCGACCCCAGACGGGTCAACCTCGAAGGAGTCAAGATCTGTGCCTGGCAACAGGAGCAACTGCTGGAACCCTTGGGAGTAATAGTGCTGCCGGATTAGCTCGAATGCAAACACAAGAGGCAAATATCACTTGAGTTCCGCGCTACAACAAGGCAGATTCGGCACTGTTGCAAATAGTCGGTGGTGATAAACTTATCATCCCCTTTTGCTGATGGAGCTGCACATGAACCCATTCAAAGGCCGGCATTTTCAGCGTGACATCATTCTGTGGGCCGTACGCTGGTACTGCAAATACGGCATCAGTTACCGTGAGCTGCAGGAGATGCTGGCTGAACGCGGAGTGAATGTCGATCACTCCACGATTTACCGCTGGGTTCAGCGTTATGCGCCTGAAATGGAAAAACGGCTGCGCTGGTACTGGCGTAACCCTTCCGATCTTTGCCCGTGGCACATGGATGAAACCTACGTGAAGGTCAATGGCCGCTGGGCGTATCTGTACCGGGCCGTCGACAGCCGGGGCCGCACTGTCGATTTTTATCTCTCCTCCCGTCGTAACAGCAAAGCTGCATACCGGTTTCTGGGTAAAATCCTCAACAACGTGAAGAAGTGGCAGATCCCGCGATTCATCAACACGGATAAAGCGCCCGCCTATGGTCGCGCGCTTGCTCTGCTCAAACGCGAAGGCCGGTGCCCGTCTGACGTTGAACACCGACAGATTAAGTACCGGAACAACGTGATTGAATGCGATCATGGCAAACTGAAACGGATAATCGGCGCCACGCTGGGATTTAAATCCATGAAGACGGCTTACGCCACCATCAAAGGTATTGAGGTGATGCGTGCACTACGCAAAGGCCAGGCCTCAGCATTTTATTATGGTGATCCCCTGGGCGAAATGCGCCTGGTAAGCAGAGTTTTTGAAATGTAAGGCCTTTGAATAAGACAAAAGGCTGCCTCATCGCTAACTTTGCAACAGTGCCTAAAATAAGCCTTATATCCAAGCATAAAACAAGGTTGTCTAGACTTCTTTTAACAGTAAAGTTATCATAAAACTGAATTTTATTTTTTAGGTAAGTTTATGCATTCTATCCGCATTCGTTAAGACACAACTATTTGCATAGTGACACTATTTTATAATGGTGGGCTTTTGTTGTGTCTTTAAGAATATATGCGGATATATAAAGTAAAAGTATGCTTAATTTATAAGTATGCTTTTAGTGCATAGTTTCCAGTTATAACTTAATTGACTAGCTATTTGTCCACCCTGTGGATGAATAGCTTTTTTTTTGGGAGGACACTGTGATGCTAGCTTTTGTTTTCACCTAAATCCTGTTTGCTGCATAAAAAATTTCAAGAGCTAAACAGGAGTAAATAAAAATGAGTTTAATTATTAAAGCGAGAAACATACGCTTGGATTATGCTGGGCGTGATGTTTTGGATATTGATGAATTGGAAATTCACTCTTATGACCGTATTGGTCTTGTGGGTGATAACGGAGCAGGAAAGAGTAGTTTACTCAAAGTACTTAATGGCGAAATTGTTTTAGCCGAAGCGACATTACAGCGTTTTGGTGATTTTGCACATATCAGCCAACTGGGCGGAATCGAAATAGAAACGGTCGAAGACCGGGCAATGTTATCTCGCCTTGGTGTTTCCAATGTACAAAACGACACAATGAGTGGCGGAGAGGAAACTCGTGCAAAAATTGCTGCCGCATTTTCCCAACAAGTACATGGCATTCTAGCGGATGAACCAACCAGCCACCTTGATCTCAATGGAATAGATCTACTTATTGGTCAACTTAAAGCATTTGATGGAGCATTACTTGTTATCAGTCATGACCGATATTTTCTTGATATGGTTGTAGACAAGATATGGGAGTTAAAAGACGGTAAAATTACGGAATATTGGGGTGGTTACTCGGATTACTTGCGTCAAAAAGAAGAAGAGCGACAACACCAAGCCGTAGAATATGAGCTGATGATGAAGGAACGGGAGCGATTAGAATCTGCTGTGCAAGAAAAACGCCAGCAAGCTAATCGATTAGACAATAAGAAAAAAGGAGAAAAATCCAAAAACTCTACCGAAAGTGCTGGACGACTTGGGCATGCAAAAATGACTGGCACCAAGCAAAGAAAACTGTATCAGGCAGCTAAGAGTATGGAAAAGCGTTTGGCTGCATTAGAAGATATTCAAGCACCAGAGCATTTGCGTTCTATTCGTTTTCGTCAAAGTTCAGCCCTAGAACTGCACAATAAGTTCCCGATTACGGCAGATGGTCTGAGCTTAAAATTTGGTAGCCGTACTATCTTTGATGACGCTAACTTTATAATACCGCTTGGCGCTAAAGTCGCTATAACTGGATCGAATGGAACAGGGAAAACGTCCTTGTTAAAAATGATATCAGAACGTGCTGATGGATTAACCATATCTCCAAAAGCTGAAATTGGCTACTTTACACAAACAGGATATAAATTTAACACGCATAAATCTGTGCTCTCCTTTATGCAGGAAGAGTGCGAGTACACAGTTGCGGAAATTCGTGCAGTATTGGCTTCAATGGGGATCGGAGCGAATGATATTCAAAAAAACTTATCCGACTTATCGGGAGGTGAAATCATCAAACTGCTTTTATCCAAAATGCTTTTAGGAAAATATAATATTTTGCTTATGGATGAACCAGGAAACTATCTTGACCTAAAAAGTATTGCCGCATTAGAAACAATGATGAAGTCCTATGCAGGAACTATTATCTTCGTATCTCATGACAAGCAATTGGTCGATAATATTGCTGACATTATCTACGAGATCAAAGACCACAAAATCATCAAGACTTTTGAGAGAGATTGTTAATGATAGCCAATCTAATCCGAACATTAATTATTGAACTCTTTAAAGGAAATTAAAAATGACAATTCAAGATATTCAATCACTTGCTGAAGCACACGGCTTGTTGCTTACGGACAAAATGAATTTCAATGAAATGGGCATTGATTTTAAGGTCGTTTTTGCTCTTGATACAAAGGGGCAACAATGGTTGCTGCGTATTCCTCGTCGTGATGGCATGAGGGAACAAATCAAGAAAGAAAAACGCATTTTAGAATTGGTAAAAAAACATCTTTCTGTAGAGGTTCCTGATTGGAGAATTTCATCTACAGAATTAGTGGCTTATCCCATACTTAAAGATAATCCTGTTTTAAATTTGGATGCTGAAACCTATGAAATAATTTGGAATATGGACAAAGATAGCCCGAAATACATAACATCTTTGGCAAAAACCTTATTTGAAATCCATAGTATTCCTGAAAAAGAAGTTCGGGAAAATGATTTGAAAATTATGAAACCTTCAGATTTAAGACCTGAAATAGCAAACAATTTGCAGTTAGTAAAATCTGAAATTGGTATAAGTGAGCAATTGGAAACCCGCTACAGAAAATGGTTGGATAATGATGTTCTATGGGCAGATTTCACCCAATTTATACATGGCGATTTATATGCTGGGCATGTACTAGCTTCAAAGGATGGAGCTGTTTCAGGCGTTATTGATTGGTCAACAGCCCATATAGATGACCCAGCGATTGATTTTGCTGGGCATGTAACTTTGTTTGGAGAAGAAAGCCTCAAAACTCTAATCATCGAGTATGAAAAACTAGGGGGTAAAGTTTGGAATAAACTATATGAACAGACTTTAGAAAGAGCAGCGGCCTCTCCTTTGATGTATGGTTTATTTGCCTTAGAAACTCAAAATGAAAGCCTTATCGTTGGAGCAAAAGCTCAGTTGGGAGTTATATAATTTAAAAATATGATTGCTGAGAACTGCCTTGTTTTGAAACTTGGTTGGCTTTAATTAGTTTTTAGTATTCTTTATAGAAAATGCCTCGATCAAGGGGCATTTCTAACAATCATTTAACATAAAATTTCTTATGTGAAGTAACCTGAATGCAGCGGTGCCCCATTGGGGGCGCGTTGAGATAAGCCTCTTTTAGATAACTTTAGCAACTCGATAGACAGTTGCAACTCCACAATTCACTGCTTTGGCAATTTCTTCCTTAGTCATATTGCCAACTACTAGCAATTCTTTTATTCGTTTATGTTTAGCCTCATTTGCCTTCTTGCCTGTTGGTTTGTAACCCGAACGTGCCAGGCCCTGCTTAATACGTTCTATACGTTTCTCATTGTCTAGGCGGGCCATTGTTGCCAGAAGATCAATCAACATATTGTTGATGAGTTCCAAGATTGAATGAGTAATGCTGTCACTGGTTTGAAGGCACTGTTGCAAATAGTCGGTGGTGATAAACTTATCATCCCCTTTTGCTGATGGAGCTGCACATGAACCCATTCAAAGGCCGGCATTTTCAGCGTGACATCATTCTGTGGGCCGTACGCTGGTACTGCAAATACGGCATCAGTTACCGTGAGCTGCAGGAGATGCTGGCTGAACGCGGAGTGAATGTCGATCACTCCACGATTTACCGCTGGGTTCAGCGTTATGCGCCTGAAATGGAAAAACGGCTGCGCTGGTACTGGCGTAACCCTTCCGATCTTTGCCCGTGGCACATGGATGAAACCTACGTGAAGGTCAATGGCCGCTGGGCGTATCTGTACCGGGCCGTCGACAGCCGGGGCCGCACTGTCGATTTTTATCTCTCCTCCCGTCGTAACAGCAAAGCTGCATACCGGTTTCTGGGTAAAATCCTCAACAACGTGAAGAAGTGGCAGATCCCGCGATTCATCAACACGGATAAAGCGCCCGCCTATGGTCGCGCGCTTGCTCTGCTCAAACGCGAAGGCCGGTGCCCGTCTGACGTTGAACACCGACAGATTAAGTACCGGAACAACGTGATTGAATGCGATCATGGCAAACTGAAACGGATAATCGGCGCCACGCTGGGATTTAAATCCATGAAGACGGCTTACGCCACCATCAAAGGTATTGAGGTGATGCGTGCACTACGCAAAGGCCAGGCCTCAGCATTTTATTATGGTGATCCCCTGGGCGAAATGCGCCTGGTAAGCAGAGTTTTTGAAATGTAAGGCCTTTGAATAAGACAAAAGGCTGCCTCATCGCTAACTTTGCAACAGTGCCAATTTATGAGTAAAGGATTATGTCCACGATAAGCACCTGGGTCGATTCCTGGGAGGCGGCCATGAGGGTAGGGAAGCGCCGTCCCGTCAAGTCAGCGTAATGCTCTGCCAGTGTTACAACCAATTAACCAATTCTGATTAGAAAAACTCATCGAGCATCAAATGAAACTGCAATTTATTCATATCAGGATTATCAATACCATATTTTTGAAAAAGCCGTTTCTGTAATGAAGGAGAAAACTCACCGAGGCAGTTCCATAGGATGGCAAGATCCTGGTATCGGTCTGCGATTCCGACTCGTCCAACATCAATACAACCTATTAATTTCCCCTCGTCAAAAATAAGGTTATCAAGTGAGAAATCACCATGAGTGACGACTGAATCCGGTGAGAATGGCAAAAGCTTATGCATTTCTTTCCAGACTTGTTCAACAGGCCAGCCATTACGCTCGTCATCAAAATCACTCGCATCAACCAAACCGTTATTCATTCGTGATTGCGCCTGAGCGAGACGAAATACGCGATCGCTGTTAAAAGGACAATTACAAACAGGAATCGAATGCAACCGGCGCAGGAACACTGCCAGCGCATCAACAATATTTTCACCTGAATCAGGATATTCTTCTAATACCTGGAATGCTGTTTTCCCGGGGATCGCAGTGGTGAGTAACCATGCATCATCAGGAGTACGGATAAAATGCTTGATGGTCGGAAGAGGCATAAATTCCGTCAGCCAGTTTAGTCTGACCATCTCATCTGTAACATCATTGGCAACGCTACCTTTGCCATGTTTCAGAAACAACTCTGGCGCATCGGGCTTCCCATACAATCGATAGATTGTCGCACCTGATTGCCCGACATTATCGCGAGCCCATTTATACCCATATAAATCAGCATCCATGTTGGAATTTAATCGCGGCCTCGAGCAAGACGTTTCCCGTTGAATATGGCTCATAACACCCCTTGTATTACTGTTTATGTAAGCAGACAGTTTTATTGTTCATGATGATATATTTTTATCTTGTGCAATGTAACATCAGAGGGCACTGTTGCAAATAGTCGGTGGTGATAAACTTATCATCCCCTTTTGCTGATGGAGCTGCACATGAACCCATTCAAAGGCCGGCATTTTCAGCGTGACATCATTCTGTGGGCCGTACGCTGGTACTGCAAATACGGCATCAGTTACCGTGAGCTGCAGGAGATGCTGGCTGAACGCGGAGTGAATGTCGATCACTCCACGATTTACCGCTGGGTTCAGCGTTATGCGCCTGAAATGGAAAAACGGCTGCGCTGGTACTGGCGTAACCCTTCCGATCTTTGCCCGTGGCACATGGATGAAACCTACGTGAAGGTCAATGGCCGCTGGGCGTATCTGTACCGGGCCGTCGACAGCCGGGGCCGCACTGTCGATTTTTATCTCTCCTCCCGTCGTAACAGCAAAGCTGCATACCGGTTTCTGGGTAAAATCCTCAACAACGTGAAGAAGTGGCAGATCCCGCGATTCATCAACACGGATAAAGCGCCCGCCTATGGTCGCGCGCTTGCTCTGCTCAAACGCGAAGGCCGGTGCCCGTCTGACGTTGAACACCGACAGATTAAGTACCGGAACAACGTGATTGAATGCGATCATGGCAAACTGAAACGGATAATCGGCGCCACGCTGGGATTTAAATCCATGAAGACGGCTTACGCCACCATCAAAGGTATTGAGGTGATGCGTGCACTACGCAAAGGCCAGGCCTCAGCATTTTATTATGGTGATCCCCTGGGCGAAATGCGCCTGGTAAGCAGAGTTTTTGAAATGTAAGGCCTTTGAATAAGACAAAAGGCTGCCTCATCGCTAACTTTGCAACAGTGCCCGCCGATGCGCTCAAGCCGTGGATTGCGCGGCGTGAACGCTGGCCGTCCTTTCTGATCCGGCGCGATCCGCGCGACATCAGCCGTATCTGGGTCCTGGAACCGGAGGGACAGCATTACCTGGAAATTCCCTACCGTACCTTGTCGCATCCGGCTGTCACCCTCTGGGAACAACGGCAGGCGCTGGCGAAACTGCGGCAGCAAGGGCGCGAACAGGTGGATGAGTCGGCGCTGTTCCGCATGATCGGCCAGATGCGTGAGATTGTGACCAGCGCGCAGAAGGCCACACGCAAGGCGCGGCGTGACGCGGATCGCCGCCAGCACCTCAAGACATCAGCTCGGCCGGACAAGCCCGTTCCGCCGGATACGGATATTGCCGACCCGCAGGCAGACAACTTGCCACCCGCCAAACCGTTCGACCAGATTGAGGAGTGGTAGCCGTGGACGAATATCCCATCATCGACCTGTCCCACCTGCTGCCGGCGGCCCAGGGCTTGGCCCGTCTTCCGGCGGACGAGCGCATCCAGCGCCTTCGCGCCGACCGCTGGATCGGCTATCCGCGCGCAGTCGAGGCGCTGAACCGGCTGGAAGCCCTTTATGCGTGGCCAAACAAGCAACGCATGCCCAACCTGCTGCTGGTTGGCCCGACCAACAATGGCAAGTCGATGATCGTCGAGAAGTTCCGCCGCACCCACCCGGCCAGCTCCGACGCCGACCAGGAGCACATCCCGGTGTTGGTCGTGCAGATGCCGTCCGAGCCGTCCGTGATCCGCTTCTACGTCGCGCTGCTCGCCGCGATGGGCGCGCCGCTGCGCCCACGCCCACGGTTGCCGGAAATGGAGCAACTGGCTCTGGCACTGCTGCGCAAGGTCGGCGTGCGCATGCTGGTGATCGACGAGCTGCACAACGTGCTGGCCGGCAACAGCGTCAACCGCCGGGAATTCCTCAACCTGCTGCGCTTCCTCGGCAACGAACTGCGCATCCCGTTGGTTGGGGTAGGCACGCGCGACGCCTACCTAGCCATCCGCTCCGATGACCAGTTGGAAAATCGCTTCGAGCCGATGATGCTGCCGGTATGGGAGGCCAACGACGATTGCTGCTCACTGCTGGCCAGCTTCGCCGCTTCGCTCCCGCTGCGCCGGCCTTCCCCAATTGCCACGCTGGACATGGCTCGCTACCTGCTCACACGCAGCGAGGGCACCATAGGGGAACTGGCGCACTTGCTGATGGCGGCGGCCATCGTCGCCGTGGAGAGCGGCGAGGAAGCGATCAACCATCGCACACTCAGCATGGCCTGTTGAGTTGCATCTAAAATTGACCCACTGGGGGTGCGGACGATTTCTTGGACGGTTTATACGGACATCAATCCGACCGCATGACGATACTCGATGGGACTACGCCCGCCAAGCGACACTTTGATGCGGCGCTCGTTGTACCAGTGGATATAGGCATCGATTCGCGTCATGAGGTCTTTCAGCGTCACGTGCTGCCAATTCCTCGGGTAGATTAGTTCGGTCTTCAATCGTCCGAAAAAGCCCTCGCATGCAGCATTGTCTGGCGAGCAGCCCTTTTTGGACATCGACCGCGTTAATTGGGCATTTTCAGTGCGGCGGATCCACGCAGGCCAGCGATAATGCGAGCCCCTGTCCGAATGGATAACCGGATGCTCACCGGGTCGCAGTGTCCGTACCGCGTGATCCAGCATGGTATTGACCAGGTTCGCATCCGGGCTGGTGCCGATATTCCAGGCCACCACCAGCCCATCGAAGCAATCGACGATCGGCGAGACGTAGACCTTCCCTGCCGGAATGTGTATTTCCGTCAGATCGGTCAACCATTTCGTATTCGGCGCCGACGCGTGAAAGTCGCGATTCAGCAGATTCGGGACCGCTGGTGTCGGGTCGCCAGCATACGCCGAGAAGCGCCGGCGGCGCGGTGTTCTCACGACCAGACGCTCTTGCGCCATCAAGCGACGCACGACCTTCTCGGACACACGCATGCCACCAAGGCGCAAGGCACTATCAATGCGTCGATAGCCATAGCAGCGGTAGTTGTCCTCGAAGATAGTCCGAATGACCTCACGCACCTGCGTGTACTTGTCGGGCCGCGTCTGCCGCAGGCGTTGATAGAAGTATGTGCTGCGCGCCAGCTTCAGGCCGCACAACAGATTGGCTAATGGAAACGTGACTCTGAGGGCATCAACCACCTTCGTTTTTTCTCGGCTTGTCAGTTCGAGGGGGTTGATGCCCATGTCTTTTTTTATCAATTCACTCGCCTTCTCCAGAATTGCATTCTCCATGCGAAGCCGCTGGTTCTGGCTCTCCAGTTCGGCCAGTTCCCTGAGTAGTGCCTCATGCCGCTGCTCGAGCGAGGTGTCACCTTTCTTCTTTGTCATGGGTTTTAGGGGCACTTTGCCAAGTAATCGATGCTGCCAGTTATACAACGTTGGTCGCGATACACCGACAGTGTCGGCCACATCCTTTGCCGAACCTACGCGCAGGTTCAGTGCAATGACGGCTTGCTGCTTCTCGAGGCGAGAGCGGGCGACTGTGGGAGCGCTGCTGCCGACGACCGTCCTAGCGAATTCAGGGCGTAAATCACGGATCCAGGCACGCAAGGCCTCGCGGCTTGGGTAGCCCAGGCTTCGGATTGTGTGACTCAGGCAGTAGCCTTGTTCGATATAGTGATCTACTGCCCGTTGCTTTTGCTCATCGGTGTACTGCCGTTTTATCCGTTGATAGCCTCGGCGAAGATCCTGATTCCGTTCGAATTCTGCCAACCAGGCCTTCAGCGAGTTCTTGGTGGGGTATCCCAGCTGCCGTAGTGTGGCGCTCATCCGGCGCCCAAGCTTCAGGTACAACCTCACGGCTCGAAGGCGATCTTCATACGAATACATGAACTACTCCTAAAGTAGTCCAAGATTTTGTCCGCACCCCAACTTAGGGTAAAGATTTGCGTCGAAATTTGACCCACGTATGACACTGTTTCCCGTCTGGATATGGCGGGAGAAATCAAGGAGTGATAAACGTGGCGATATTGAGCGCAATTCGACGCTGGCATTTTCGCGATGGTGCGTCGATTCGGGAAATAGCCCGACGAAGCGGCCTGTCCAGGAACACCGTTCGCAAGTATTTGCAAAGCAAGGTGGTTGAACCGCAGTACCCAGCGCGAGACAGCGTTGGCAAGTTAAGTCCTTTTGAGCCCAAGTTAAGGCAGTGGCTCTCCACCGAGCACAAAAAGACAAAGAAGCTGCGCAGAAACCTGCGCAGCATGTACCGGGATTTGGTCGCTTTGGGCTTTACCGGGTCTTATGACCGAGTGTGTGCCTTTGCCCGACAGTGGAAAGATTCCGAACAGTTCAAGGCGCAAACCTCGGGCAAGGGTTGTTTCATCCCCTTGCGCTTTGCTTGTGGCGAAGCCTTCCAATTCGATTGGAGTGAGGACTTTGCCCGCATAGCGGGCAAACAGGTCAAACTTCAGATTGCCCAGTTTAAGTTGGCCCACAGCCGGGCCTTTGTGCTTCGGGCTTACTACCAGCAAAAACATGAAATGCTGTTTGATGCCCACTGGCATGCCTTTCAAATCTTCGGTGGCATTCCCAAGCGCGGCATCTACGACAACATGAAGACCGCTGTGGATTCGGTGGGGCGTGGCAAAGAGCGCAGGGTCAATCAGCGGTTCACTGCCATGGTCAGCCACTACCTGTTTGATGCGCAGTTCTGTAATCCAGCATCGGGTTGGGAGAAAGGCCAGATTGAGAAGAACGTGCAGGATTCCCGCCAACGCCTGTGGCAAGGGGCACCAGACTTTCAAAGCCTTGCTGATTTGAATGTGTGGCTTGAGCATCGCTGCAAAGCGCTGTGGTCTGAGCTGCGCCACCCCGAATTGGACCAAACCGTGCAAGAGGCCTTTGCCGATGAACAAGGCGAGTTGATGGCGCTACCCAATGCCTTTGATGCATTCGTGGAGCAAACCAAGCGAGTCACTTCAACCTGCCTTGTTCACCACGAGGGCAATCGCTACAGCGTTCCTGCCAGTTACGCCAACAGGGCCATCAGCCTTCGGATTTATGCAGACAAGCTGGTGATGGCTGCCGAAGGCCAACACATTGCCGAGCATCCAAGATTGTTTGGCAGTGGCCACGCTCGGCGTGGCCACACACAATACGACTGGCACCATTACTTGTCTGTGCTTCAGAAGAAACCTGGGGCGTTGCGCAATGGTGCGCCATTTGCTGAATTGCCACCCGCGTTCAAGAAGCTTCAATCCATCTTGCTGCAACGCCCCGGCGGTGACCGTGACATGGTGGAAATTCTGGCCCTTGTATTGCACCACGATGAAGGTGCGGTACTCAGTGCTGTGGAATTGGCATTGGAGTGTGGCAAGCCATCGAAGGAGCATGTGCTTAATCTGTTGGGACGTTTGACCGAAGAACCTCCACCCAAACCGATTCCAATTCCCAAGGGGTTAAGGCTGACATTGGAACCACAGGCCAACGTGAACCGCTATGACAGTTTAAGGAGAGCCCATGATGCAGCATGAAGGCCATGTGAGAATCCTCAAATCCTTGAAACTCTTTGGCATGGCACACGCCATTGAGGAGTTGGGCAATCAGAATTCACCAGCATTTAATCAAGCCTTGCCCATGCTGGACAGCTTGATTAAAGCTGAAGTGGCAGAGCGTGAAGTACGTTCGGTGAACTATCAATTGCGGGTGGCCAAGTTCCCCGTGTATCGGGACTTGGTGGGCTTTGACTTCAGTCAAAGCCTGGTTAATGAGGCCACGGTCAAACAATTGCACCGGTGCGACTTCATGGAACAAGCCCAGAACGTGGTGCTGATTGGTGGGCCAGGCACAGGCAAGACTCACCTGGCCACAGCCATTGGTACACAAGCAGTGATGCACTTGAACCGACGGGTGCGTTTCTTCTCCACCGTGGATTTGGTCAATGCACTGGAGCAAGAGAAATCATCTGGGCGTCAGGGACAAATCGCAAACCGTCTGTTGTATGCCGATTTGGTGATTCTGGATGAGCTGGGATATTTGCCTTTTAGCCAAACCGGTGGGGCACTGCTGTTTCACCTGCTCTCAAAGCTGTACGAAAAAACCAGCGTGATACTGACCACCAACTTGAGCTTCTCGGAATGGAGCCGAGTGTTTGGCGATGAAAAGATGACAACAGCGTTGTTGGACCGACTAACCCACCACTGCCACATCCTGGAAACCGGCAATGAAAGTTACCGCTTCAAACACAGTTCAACTCAGAATAAGCAGGAGGAAAAACAGACCCGCAAACTGAAAATCGAGACATAATTCTGACAACAAGGGGTGGGTCAAAATTCAATGCAAATCCCGGGTCAAATTTGGGTGCAAATCAACAGCGTGGGTTTGATCACGTGTCGAAACCCTGGCGTACCCCACCAACATGCTGTTCTCCTCTCAAAACACTTAGAAACGTAGATCGGTGAGAGATCGGAAGCGAGAGGCAGTTTTGAGAGACCTTCAACCTTCGGCAGACTGTCGGCTTTGGTATCTCTCATAAACGGATGTTTTTGAGAGAACTATCTTCGGCCTTCACACGCACGAAAGGCGGCGAAGCTCCGCCGTTAATCCGTCCGCCGGAGATCTCGCCCAGGCAGGCTGAAGGCCGAGCAAGCCTGACAGGCCCGAAAAGCCCGGCACGGGCGTCGGCGGCGATGACGGCGGCGGCATTATCCAGGGTTGATGATGGAAGTGGAGGATATCGACAACCTCTCGCGCAACCAAGACATCGCGGTCGGACTGCAAGTGATCTTGAAGCCACGGGCCCGTCCCACCCCGACATGGACCTCGATGCCCGAACGGACGTTAGATTTCGAGTTCTAGGCGTTCTGCGATGAAGGTTGGATCCCAGCCGGGATTGAAAGTGTCGACGTGGGTGAATCCGAGCCGCTCGTATAGGCCACGCAGGTTCGGGTGGCAGTCGAGCCGCAGCTTGGCGCACCCCTGCGTTCGCGCGGCATGGCGGCAAGCCTCGATCAGCGCGGAGCTGACACCCCGGCCCGCATGTGTCCGTCGCACCGCGAGCTTGTGCAGATATGCGGCCTCCCCCTTGAGGGCGTCGGGCCAGAACTCGGGATCCTCGGCCGACAAGGTGCAACAGCCGACGATGCCGTCGCTGCAACTCGCGACTAGGAGCTCGGATCTCAGGACGAAGGTCTCCGCGAATGTCCGGTCGATCCGCGCGACGTCCCAGGCGGGCGTTCCCTTGGCGGACATCCACGCCGCAGCGTCGTGCATCAGCCGCACAACCTCGTCGATATCACCCGAGCAGGCGACCCGAACGTTCGGAGGCTCCTCGCTGTCCATTCGCTCCCCTGGCGCGGTATGAACCGCCGCCTCATAGTGCAGTTTGATCCTGACGAGCCCAGCATGTCTGCGCCCACCTTCGCGGAACCTGACCAGGGTCCGCTAGCGGGCGGCCGGAAGGTGAATGCTAGGCATGATCTAACCCTCGGTCTCTGGCGTCGCGACTGCGAAATTTCGCGAGGGTTTCCGAGAAGGTGATTGCGCTTCGCAGATCTCCAGGCGCGTGGGTGCGGACGTAGTCAGCGCCATTGCCGATCGCGTGAAGTTCCGCCGCAAGGCTCGCTGGACCCAGATCCTTTACAGGAAGGCCAACGGTGGCGCCCAAGAAGGATTTCCGCGACACCGAGACCAATAGCGGAAGCCCCAACGCCGACTTCAGCTTTTGAAGGTTCGACAGCACGTGCAGCGATGTTTCCGGTGCGGGGCTCAAGAAAAATCCCATCCCCGGATCGAGGATGAGCCGGTCGGCAGCGACCCCGCTCCGTCGCAAGGCGGAAACCCGCGCCTCGAAGAACCGCACAATCTCGTCGAGCGCGTCTTCGGGTCGAAGGTGACCGGTGCGGGTGGCGATGCCATCCCGCTGCGCTGAGTGCATAACCACCAGCCTGCAGTCCGCCTCAGCAATATCGGGATAGAGCGCAGGGTCAGGAAATCCTTGGATATCGTTCAGGTAGCCCACGCCGCGCTTGAGCGCATAGCGCTGGGTTTCCGGTTGGAAGCTGTCGATTGAAACACGGTGCATCTGATCGGACAGGGCGTCTAAGAGCGGCGCAATACGTCTGATCTCATCGGCCGGCGATACAGGCCTCGCGTCCGGATGGCTGGCGGCCGGTCCGACATCCACGACGTCTGATCCGACTCGCAGCATTTCGATCGCCGCGGTGACAGCGCCGGCGGGGTCTAGCCGCCGGCTCTCATCGAAGAAGGAGTCCTCGGTGAGATTCAGAATGCCGAACACCGTCACCATGGCGTCGGCCTCCGCAGCGACTTCCACGATGGGGATCGGGCGAGCAAAAAGGCAGCAATTATGAGCCCCATACCTACAAAGCCCCACGCATCAAGCTTTTGCCCATGAAGCAACCAGGCAATGGCTGTAATTATGACGACGCCGAGTCCCGACCAGACTGCATAAGCAACACCGACAGGGATGGATTTCAGAACCAGAGAAAGAAAATAAAATGCGATGCCATAACCGATTATGACAACGGCGGAAGGGGCAAGCTTAGTAAAGCCCTCGGTGCGGCGGACATTATCCGCGAACAGGCTGAACAGCACGGCATTGCGCGGGTAACGGATGTCTGGCTGGAAGTCGGCGCACTGGCGGATGTTGAGGAGAGTGCACTGCATTTCTGTTTTGATATCGCCTGCCGTGATACCGTGGCGCAGGGCTGCACACTGCATATTGATGTTATCCCGGCACAGGCATGGTGCTGGGATTGCAGCCGTGAGGCCGAAATCATGCAGCACGCCGGATGCTGTCCGCACTGCGGCAGTGAACGGCTGCGCATCAGTGAAGGTGATGATTTGCGGGTAAAAAGCCTGGAAGGTGAGTGAGTTTTACGCCGCCGCCGTATTCAGCAGCCAGCGGGCGAATTGCTGCATGGCCGGGGTTTCCGTACGGGACTGTAACCGCGTCAGCCAGTAGCCGCCGAGGGTGATTTCTGCGGCAAACGGCTGTACCAGTGCGCCTGACTGTAACAGGCGGCTGAACATACATACCGGTGCGATCGCTACCCCGGCACCCAGTTGTGCCGCCTCGGCCATGGCCAGTGAGGTATCGAACACCATTACCGGCTGTGACGGGGAAGGCGGTGTGCCGCCCGCACAATCCAGCCAGCGGCTCCATTCATCCCGGCGGAATGAGCGCAGCAGGGTAAAGCGGTGAACATCATCCGGCTGCTGTAACTGTTCTGCAATGGCCGGTGAGCACAGCGGAGCGTGTGGTGCACTGAAAATCAGTTCCGCATCTGACTCATGCCACGCGCCGTTACCGAAACGGATCGTATAATCATGCCCTTCCGCCGCCGGGTCCACATGATTGTTATGGGTGGAGATATGCAGATCAATATGCGGATGGCTGTCATAGAATCCGGCCAGACGCGGCAGCAGCCAGCCTGCGGCAAATGTTCCCACCGCACCGACTTTCACCCGCTCACGGAACTGCCCGTGAGAAAAACACTCCAGAGTATCCGCAATCCGGTCAAACGCCTCATTGAGCACCGGCAGTAATCCCTCACCTTCATGGGTCAGCACCAGCCCGCGCGAGACGCGGGTAAACAGCACACAGCCGAGTTGTTCTTCCAGCGCCCTGACCTGCTGGCTGACGGCGGCATGGGTGACATTCAGCTCAATCGCCGCGCGGGTAAAACTGAGATGACGGGCGGCGGCCTCAAAGGCGCGCAGCGGGTTAAGGGGGAGATAACGTCTGACCATAATCCACCTGTAAGTTTTTCTTTAGGCTCTTGTTATAAATAACCGTTTGTTCTGTCCGGTGAATCTGACTATACTTGCCGCCGTTACTCACACACGGAAGGTTAATTCTGATGAAAAAATCGTTATCTGCAACACTGATTTCCGCTCTGCTGGCGTTTTCCGCCCCGGGGTTTTCTGCCGCTGATAATGTCGCGGCGGTGGTGGACAGCACCATTAAACCGCTGATGGCACAGCAGGATATTCCCGGGATGGCGGTTGCCGTCTCCGTAAAGGGTAAGCCCTATTATTTCAATTATGGTTTTGCCGATATTCAGGCAAAACAGCCGGTCACTGAAAATACACTATTTGAGCTCGGATCTGTAAGTAAAACTTTCACAGGTGTGCTGGGTGCGGTTTCTGTGGCGAAAAAAGAGATGGCGCTGAATGATCCGGCGGCAAAATACCAGCCGGAGCTGGCTCTGCCGCAGTGGAAGGGGATCACATTGCTGGATCTGGCTACCTATACCGCAGGCGGACTGCCGTTACAGGTGCCGGATGCGGTAAAAAGCCGTGCGGATCTGCTGAATTTCTATCAGCAGTGGCAGCCGTCCCGGAAACCGGGCGATATGCGTCTGTATGCAAACAGCAGTATCGGCCTGTTTGGTGCTCTGACCGCAAACGCGGCGGGGATGCCGTATGAGCAGTTGCTGACTGCACGGATCCTGGCACCGCTGGGGTTATCTCACACCTTTATTACTGTGCCGGAAAGTGCGCAAAGCCAGTATGCGTACGGTTATAAAAACAAAAAACCGGTCCGCGTGTCGCCGGGACAGCTTGATGCGGAATCTTACGGCGTGAAATCCGCCTCAAAAGATATGCTGCGCTGGGCGGAAATGAATATGGAGCCGTCACGGGCCGGTAATGCGGATCTGGAAATGGCAATGTATCTCGCCCAGACCCGCTACTATAAAACCGCCGCGATTAACCAGGGGCTGGGCTGGGAAATGTATGACTGGCCGCAGCAGAAAGATATGATCATTAACGGTGTGACCAACGAGGTCGCATTGCAGCCGCATCCGGTAACAGACAACCAGGTTCAGCCGTATAACCGTGCTTCCTGGGTGCATAAAACGGGCGCAACAACTGGTTTCGGCGCCTATGTCGCCTTTATTCCGGAAAAACAGGTGGCGATTGTGATTCTGGCGAATAAAAACTACCCGAATACCGAAAGAGTCAAAGCTGCACAGGCTATTTTGAGTGCACTGGAATAATTTTTTTCCTGAACAGGCCCCTGCGGATACGCCGGGGCCGTAATTTAAGATTATTCCTTATGCAATAATTTGCTTTATGGGCTGTTTTATGGAGGATGAGAGTATCGGGCACTGACAGCTTCCGGCTGAACCGGATTTCACTGTGTGCTGCGGCAAACTGATGTCAGTCTCAACACACAGAGGAAAATGTTGTCATGGACGTTCTGCGTTTTATCCTCCGCTTACCTTTTATTTTGCTGCGTCTGGCGGCTCGCAGTCTTGTTTATCTCTTTACTCTGCTGGGTTTTCTGCTGCGCCCGTTCACCGGACGGATCCGCTGGGCGGTGCCGGGCTGGGTGACCTTTGCCGGTAATCAGCTTGCCCGGCTGGAGCGGGGGGGCAACCGCTATCCGAAAACCATATCTGCCTTATTATTACTGACTGCTGCGGTGGCAGCGGGCAGTTATTACACCTGGCACTGGTATCAGAACAAACCGAAGCCGGTGGATGTTGCGCCGCTGGTGGTGCAGGATATTTCCGCGTCTGTGCAGCGCCCTTCGGCGGTTAATTATAACCGTGATGATAATTCAGCGCAGATTGTGGGTATAGGAAGTATAAACCACCTTTTTGCTCCTCATCCGAAGTATCTTACCTGAAATTCCCTCACTCGTTTACCGCTCAAGCCCCAATTTTAACTGCCGGTCCAGCCTAAACCGCTCTAATAAGGTTCGATTTGGCGGTAAAATCTCTAGCCTGATAGCTCGAGAGATACAAACTGCCCCACCGCCCCGTTTAAAAGTTGGCAGTGTTGAGCAGTGTTGGATTTGGGGTCGTCAGTCAAAGAGACGACTCTGTGATGGATCGAACAGGCTGGGAGTCAGTGGCGGCGCTCGTTCTGGTGGCAGCTCACGCTGCTTGGCGGCATTCGCCTTGGCTGTTTTCTGTTTCAGATGCTTGAGAATCTGCTCAATGACCTTCGGATCTTCGATGCTGGCAATCACTTTGACGTGACCGCCGCAGTGTTCGCAGACTTCAATATCAATATTGAAGACTCGCTTGAGGCGTTGCATCCAGGTCATGGCGCGGTGGCGCTCTGCAGGACTCTTGTCACGCCAGTTAGTATCGAGACCTTCCGATTTGTCGGGCTTCTTGCCCCGCTTGGCGGGTGTTACTTGAACTCGGTGTTTGCTGTTCGGTGCAAAGACGCCGTGGAAGCGTGTGAGGTTGACTCGCGGCTTAGGTACCAACGCAGCGAGTTTGGCGATGAAGTCCAGCGGCTCGAAGATCACATGGGTGGTGCCATTGCGGTACGGAGTTTTGAGCTCGTAACGCACCTGCCCATTGGCGGTTAATGCCAGACGTTTTTCTGAAACCGCTGGCCGACTAATGTAGCGACACAAGCGCTCAAGCTTATCCCGCTGATGCGCTTCGGCCATCACACCGGCGTGTAGCGAGAAACCAGCATGGTTGGCTACTCGACTGCTTGAGTCGGCTTTATCCTCACGCCCTGGCAAGGTTTGCAGGGTGAAGACTTTGCGCCCTTGCTGGGGGCCGACGGCAATGCGATACGTAACCGAAGCACCATGTAATTGAGTCAGCGTATCGTCTTCGCCCTCTTCCAGTGTCAACCACGTATTCTCGGCATCACGCTCCAAAATCCCACGCTTTTCCATGCAGCGAGCGATGCGATGGCTGAGGGTGTGAGCGAGCGTATTCAGCTCATCGTAAGTGGGTGCCTTGACACGATGGAAGCGTTGCTTGCCATAGTCATCTTCGGCATAGACACCATCGAGAAACAGCATGTGGTAGTGGACATTGAGATTTAGCGCGGAGCCAAAGCGTTGGATAAGAGTCACTGAGCCAGTTTGTGCAGAGGCTTTGGTGTAACCGGCTTTTTTGATCAGATGATGAGTTGAGAGTGTACGATAGACGATACTCAAGACCTGGCCCATCAGCTGGGGATGGCGAGCCAGCAAAAAGCGTAGCTGGAAAGGAAAGCTGAGCACCCACTGGCGAATGGGCTCCTTGGGGAAGACTTCGTCTATCAGCAGCGCCGCACTCTCGGCCATCCGGCGGGCACCGCAGCTAGGGCAAAAGCCGCGTCGTTTACAGCTGAAG
Source organism: Providencia sp. PROV236 (assembly GCF_033676985.1). Classification (NCBI taxonomy): domain Bacteria; kingdom Pseudomonadati; phylum Pseudomonadota; class Gammaproteobacteria; order Enterobacterales; family Morganellaceae; genus Providencia; species Providencia sp. PROV236. The sequence continues at coordinate 50,548 of NZ_CP096298.1, forward strand.
GCGACCAGACGCTCGTGATGACAATCCTCGCAGCGAACCCGCATGAAACCATACTCCAGACGGCCACATTGGAGGAGGTCGTTGAATTCTTGTTGGATGTAGCGAGGCAGGTGTTGACCTTGGGCTTCGAGTGAGGCTTTGAAGGCTGGGTAGTGCTGCTCAACCAGCTGGTAGAGCAGCGTCTGGTCGGGTTGGTGGCGTTCGTAACCGTTTGTTTGAGTGGGCGATTGACTCGCCGTGGCGTTCCTTGCCAGCGACATGGGTATCCTCCGCTGATACTGTGGTTATGTACAGTATCAGCGGCTTGCGTTCAGACGTCCAGTCTGGCCCTAGACATCGCTAAATGCTTAACCCGCAATAGCCCTCACGAGTTGTTATCAGCCACTACCGGTTGAGCGAGAAGGTTTTGGGTTCAGGGTGCTATTGCTCCACCAATCACAATACTGAAGCCCCAACTGTTATCAGTTGGGGCTTTTTCTTGTCTGTTTGCGGCGGTTGCGTTTTATCGGTAGTCGTCGAGCTCTGCACCATCCCACATAAGAGCTTAACGGTGCGATCTTCAACGCCATCACACAAAACTTTCTTTTTCACGCACAGTCAACTTATTGGATGTTTTATTAACAACCCAAAAGGAGATATTTAGCGGGCGGCCGGAAGGTGAATGCTAGGCATGATCTAACCCTCGGTCTCTGGCGTCGCGACTGCGAAATTTCGCGAGGGTTTCCGAGAAGGTGATTGCGCTTCGCAGATCTCCAGGCGCGTGGGTGCGGACGTAGTCAGCGCCATTGCCGATCGCGTGAAGTTCCGCCGCAAGGCTCGCTGGACCCAGATCCTTTACAGGAAGGCCAACGGTGGCGCCCAAGAAGGATTTCCGCGACACCGAGACCAATAGCGGAAGCCCCAACGCCGACTTCAGCTTTTGAAGGTTCGACAGCACGTGCAGCGATGTTTCCGGTGCGGGGCTCAAGAAAAATCCCATCCCCGGATCGAGGATGAGCCGGTCGGCAGCGACCCCGCTCCGTCGCAAGGCGGAAACCCGCGCCTCGAAGAACCGCACAATCTCGTCGAGCGCGTCTTCGGGTCGAAGGTGACCGGTGCGGGTGGCGATGCCATCCCGCTGCGCTGAGTGCATAACCACCAGCCTGCAGTCCGCCTCAGCAATATCGGGATAGAGCGCAGGGTCAGGAAATCCTTGGATATCGTTCAGGTAGCCCACGCCGCGCTTGAGCGCATAGCGCTGGGTTTCCGGTTGGAAGCTGTCGATTGAAACACGGTGCATCTGATCGGACAGGGCGTCTAAGAGCGGCGCAATACGTCTGATCTCATCGGCCGGCGATACAGGCCTCGCGTCCGGATGGCTGGCGGCCGGTCCGACATCCACGACGTCTGATCCGACTCGCAGCATTTCGATCGCCGCGGTGACAGCGCCGGCGGGGTCTAGCCGCCGGCTCTCATCGAAGAAGGAGTCCTCGGTGAGATTCAGAATGCCGAACACCGTCACCATGGCGTCGGCCTCCGCAGCGACTTCCACGATGGGGATCGGGCGAGCAAAAAGGCAGCAATTATGAGCCCCATACCTACAAAGCCCCACGCATCAAGCTTTTGCCCATGAAGCAACCAGGCAATGGCTGTAATTATGACGACGCCGAGTCCCGACCAGACTGCATAAGCAACACCGACAGGGATGGATTTCAGAACCAGAGAAAGAAAATAAAATGCGATGCCATAACCGATTATGACAACGGCGGAAGGGGCAAGCTTAGTAAAGCCCTCGCTAGATTTTAATGCGGATGTTGCGATTACTTCGCCAACTATTGCGATAACAAGAAAAAGCCAGCCTTTCATGATATATCTCCCAATTTGTGTAGGGCTTATTATGCACGCTTAAAAATAATAAAAGCAGACTTGACCTGATAGTTTGGCTGTGAGCAATTATGTGCTTAGTGCATCTAACGCCGGAGTTAAGCCGCCGCGCGTAGCGCGGTCGGCTTGAACGAATTGTTAGACATCATTTACCAACTGACTTGATGATCTCGCCTTTCACAAAGCGAATAAATTCTTCCAAGTGATCTGCGCGTGAGGCCAAGTGATCTTCTTTTTGTCCCAGATAAGCTTGCTTAGCTTCAAGTAAGACGGGCTGATACTGGGCAGGTAGGCGTTTTATTGCCCAGTCGGCAGCGACATCCTTCGGCGCGATTTTGCCGGTTATTGCGCTGTACCAAATGCGGGACAACGTAAGCACTACATTTCGCTCATCGCCGGCCCAGTCGGGCTGCGAGTTCCATAGCTTCAAGGTTTCCCTCAGCGCCTCGAATAGATCCTGTTCAGGAACCGGGTCAAAGAATTCCTCCGCTGCCGGACCTACCAAGGCAACGCTATGTTCTCTTGCTTTTGTAAGCAGGATAGCTAGATCAATGTCGATCATGGCTGGCTCGAAGATACCCGCAAGAATGTCATTGCGCTGCCATTCTCCAAATTGCAGCTCGCGCTTAGCCGGATAACGCCACGGGATGATGTCGTCATGCACGACAAGGGTGACTTCTATAGCGCGGAGCGTCTCGCTCTCGCCAGGGAAAGCCGAAGCCTCCATAAGATCATTGAGCAATGCTCGCCGCGTCGTTTCATCAAGCTTTACGGCCACAGTAACCAACAAATCAATATCGCTGTATGGCTTCAGGCCGCCATCCACTGCGGAGCCGTACAAATGCACGGCCAGCAACGTTGATTCCAGATGGCGCTCAATGACGCTTAGCACCTCTGATAGTTGGTTCGAAATTTCGATGGTCACCGCTTCCCTCATGATGTCTAACGGGCGAGGTAAGCCGACCGCAGAATGCGGGTCGGCTTGACCGAAATGTTAGAACCAGAAGCCAAAACGGATAACTTGAATTTGGCGACGGGCGCTAACCGTGAAAAAACGCTGCGCCACCGAGGCGGCACAGCACTGCAAAAACGATAGCTGCTTGCGCTTGCTACGCAAGGGCTAGAGGCCAAAAAGACTGAAAACCTGCGCAGCCCATGCAGGCGAAGCCCGGAAAAAAGGCAAAACAGGCACTGAATAACGCCTGAAAAGCTAAATGCCGTTTGAATAAACATGAGCTAAATAAAGCTGGGTTTCAGTGGTGCTAACGTTGGACGTAACGAGAGCCGGAGCGCAGCGGAGGGAACCAAAATGCGCAGCATTTTGGCGTCCCGTTGACGGAATGGTTAGCCGTTTCGACGCGCATAAACGGAGTGGGTGTACGGAATTACAGCTTGAATGGTTTCGGTTGAGACAAGCTCGAATTCTGTTTCGTTGAGCATTGGGAAGAAGGCGTCACCCTCGAAGGTTTGATGTACCTCAGATAGAAACACGCCGTGGGCGTGAGGTAGTGCCAGAGTGTATATCTCAGCTCCGCCCGCGACGTAGAGTTCATTGCCGAGTTCGGATGCCAAAGCGATAGCGTGCGACAGCGTTGAAACAACTACGCAGCCAGTGGCGCGGTAGTTAGCTTGGCGTGAGATTACCAATGTGTGACGGTTCGGTAGAGGCTTGCCGATAGACTCAAAGGTCTTTCGCCCCATGACAACGACTTTTCCCTCAGTGAGTCTGCGAAAAATCTTCTGCTCACCCGGAATTTTCCAGGGGATATTAGGACCATTGCCAATAACCCGATTGGCTCCCATCGCAGCAACGAGATAAATGCGTACTGATTCCGAGTTCATATGGCTAACTTTGTTTTAGGGCGACTGCCCTGCTGCGTAACATCGTTGCTGCTCCATAACATCAAACATCGACCCACGGCGTAACGCGCTTGCTGCTTGGATGCCCGAGGCATAGACTGTACAAAAAAACAGTCATAACAAGCCATGAAAACCGCCACTGCGCCGTTACCACCGCTGCGTTCGGTCAAGGTTCTGGACCAGTTGCGTGAGCGCATACGCTACTTGCATTACAGCTTACCAACCGAACAGGCTTATGTCCACTGGGTTCGTGCCTTCATCCGTTTCCACGGTGTGCGTCACCCGGCAACCTTGGGCAGCAGCGAAGTCGAGGCATTTCTGTCCTGGCTGGCGAACGAGCGCAAGGTTTCGGTCTCCACGCATCGTCAGGCATTGGCGGCCTTGCTGTTCTTCTACGGCAAGGTGCTGTGCACGGATCTGCCCTGGCTTCAGGAGATCGGAAGACCTCGGCCGTCGCGGCGCTTGCCGGTGGTGCTGACCCCGGATGAAGTGGTTCGCATCCTCGGTTTTCTGGAAGGCGAGCATCGTTTGTTCGCCCAGCTTCTGTATGGAACGGGCATGCGGATCAGTGAGGGTTTGCAACTGCGGGTCAAGGATCTGGATTTCGATCACGGCACGATCATCGTGCGGGAGGGCAAGGGCTCCAAGGATCGGGCCTTGATGTTACCCGAGAGCTTGGCACCCAGCCTGCGCGAGCAGCTGTCGCGTGCACGGGCATGGTGGCTGAAGGACCAGGCCGAGGGCCGCAGCGGCGTTGCGCTTCCCGACGCCCTTGAGCGGAAGTATCCGCGCGCCGGGCATTCCTGGCCGTGGTTCTGGGTTTTTGCGCAGCACACGCATTCGACCGATCCACGGAGCGGTGTCGTGCGTCGCCATCACATGTATGACCAGACCTTTCAGCGCGCCTTCAAACGTGCCGTAGAACAAGCAGGCATCACGAAGCCCGCCACACCGCACACCCTCCGCCACTCGTTCGCGACGGCCTTGCTCCGCAGCGGTTACGACATTCGAACCGTGCAGGATCTGCTCGGCCATTCCGACGTCTCTACGACGATGATTTACACGCATGTGCTGAAAGTTGGCGGTGCCGGAGTGCGCTCACCGCTTGATGCGCTGCCGCCCCTCACTAGTGAGAGGTAGGGCAGCGCAAGTCAATCCTGGCGGATTCACTACCCCTGCGCGAAGGCCATCGGTGCCGCATCGAACGGCCGGTTGCGGAAAGTCCTCCCTGCGTCCGCTGATGGCCGGCAGCAGCCCGTCGTTGCCTGATGGATCCAACCCCTCCGCTGCTATAGTGCAGTCGGCTTCTGACGTTCAGTGCAGCCGTCTTCTGAAAACGACAATGGAGGTGGTAGCCGAGGGTGTGGAAACACCCGACTGCCTTGCGTGGTTGCGGCAGGCGGGTTGCGACACGGTGCAGGGTTTCCTGTTCGCCAGGCCGATGCCGGCGGCGGCCTTCGTCGGCTTCGTCAACCAATGGAGGAACACCACCATGAACGCCAATGAACCGAGCACCAGTTGCTGCGTGTGCTGCAAGGAAATCCCGCTCGATGCCGCCTTCACGCCGGAAGGGGCCGAGTACGTGGAGCATTTCTGCGGGCTGGAGTGCTATCAGCGCTTCCAGGCGCGGGCCAGCACTGCGACCGAAACCAGCGTCAAACCGGACGCTTGTGATTCGCCGCCGTCAGGTTGAGGCATACCCTAACCTGATGTCAGATGCCATGTGTAAATTGCGTCAGGATAGGATTGAATTTTGAATTTATTGACATATCTCGTTGAAGGTCATAGAGTCTTCCCTGACATTTTGCAGGGAATTCCATGACTGGACAGCGCATTGGGTATATCAGGGTCAGCACCTTCGACCAGAACCCGGAACGGCAACTGGAAGGCGTCAAGGTTGATCGCGCTTTTAGCGACAAGGCATCCGGCAAGGATGTCAAGCGTCCGCAACTGGAAGCGCTGATAAGCTTCGCCCGCACCGGCGACACCGTGGTGGTGCATAGCATGGATCGCCTGGCGCGCAATCTCGATGATTTGCGCCGGATCGTGCAAACGCTGACACAACGCGGCGTGCATATCGAATTCGTCAAGGAACACCTCAGTTTTACTGGCGAAGACTCTCCGATGGCGAACCTGATGCTCTCGGTGATGGGCGCGTTCGCCGAGTTCGAGCGCGCCCTGATCCGCGAGCGTCAGCGCGAGGGTATTGCGCTCGCCAAGCAACGCGGGGCTTACCGTGGCAGGAAGAAATCCCTGTCGTCTGAGCGTATTGCCGAACTGCGCCAACGTGTCGAGGCTGGCGAGCAAAAGACCAAGCTTGCTCGTGAATTCGGAATCAGTCGCGAAACCCTGTATCAATACTTGAGAACGGATCAGTAAATATGCCACGTCGTTCCATCCTGTCCGCCGCCGAGCGGGAAAGCCTGCTGGCGTTGCCGGACTCCAAGGACGACCTGATCCGACATTACACATTCAACGATACCGACCTCTCGATCATCCGACAGCGGCGCGGGCCAGCCAATCGGCTGGGCTTCGCGGTGCAGCTCTGTTACCTGCGCTTTCCCGGCGTCATCCTGGGCGTCGATGAACTACCGTTCCCGCCCTTGTTGAAGCTGGTCGCCGACCAGCTCAAGGTCGGCGTCGAAAGCTGGAACGAGTACGGCCAGCGGGAGCAGACCCGGCGCGAGCACCTGAGCGAGCTGCAAACCGTGTTCGGTTTCCGGCCCTTCACCATGAGCCATTACCGGCAGGCCGTCCAGATGCTGACCGAGCTGGCGATGCAAACCGACAAAGGCATCGTGCTGGCCAGCGCCTTGATCGGGCACCTGCGGCGGCAGTCGGTCATTCTGCCCGCCCTCAACGCCGTCGAGCGGGCGAGTGCCGAGGCGATCACCCGTGCTAACCGGCGCATCTACGACGCCTTGGCCGAACCACTGGCGGACGCGCATCGCCGCCGCCTCGACGATCTGCTCAAGCGCCGGGACAACGGCAAGACGACCTGGTTGGCTTGGTTGCGCCAGTCTCCGGCCAAGCCAAATTCGCGGCATATGCTGGAACACATCGAACGCCTCAAGGCATGGCAGGCACTCGATCTGCCTACCGGCATCGAGCGGCTGGTTCACCAGAACCGCCTGCTCAAGATTGCCCGCGAGGGCGGCCAGATGACACCCGCCGACCTGGCCAAATTCGAGCCGCAACGGCGCTACGCCACTCTCGTGGCGCTGGCCACCGTCACCGACGAAATCATCGACCTGCACGACCGCATCCTGGGTAAGCTGTTTAACGCTGCCAAGAATAAGCATCAGCAGCAGTTCCAGGCGTCAGGCAAGGCCATCAACGCCAAGGTACGTCTGTACGGGCGCATCGGTCAGGCGCTGATCGACGCCAAGCAATCAGGCCGCGATGCGTTTGCCGCCATCGAGGCCGTCATGTCCTGGGATTCCTTTGCCGAGAGCGTCACCGAGGCGCAGAAGCTCGCGCAACCCGATGACTTCGATTTCCTGCATCGCATCGGCGAGAGCTACGCCACCCTGCGCCGCTATGCACCGGAATTCCTTGCCGTGCTCAAGCTGCGGGCCGCGCCCGCCGCCAAAAACGTGCTTGATGCCATTGAGGTGCTGCGCGGCATGAACACCGACAACGCCCGCAAGCTGCCAGCCGATGCACCGACCGGCTTCATCAAGCCGCGCTGGCAGAAACTGGTGATGACCGACGCCGGCATCGACCGGCGCTACTACGAACTGTGCGCGCTGTCCGAGTTGAAGAACTCCCTGCGCTCGGGCGACATCTGGGTGCAGGGTTCACGCCAGTTCAAGGACTTCGAGGACTACCTGGTACCGCCCGAGAAGTTCACCAGCCTCAAGCAGTCCAGCGAATTGCCGCTGGCCGTGGCCACCGACTGCGAACAATATCTGCATGAGCGGCTGACGCTGCTGGAAGCACAACTTGCCACCGTCAACCGCATGGCGGCAGCCAACGACCTGCCGGATGCCATCATCACCGAGTCGGGCTTGAAGATCACGCCGCTGGATGCGGCGGTGCCCGACACCGCGCAGGCGCTGATAGACCAGACAGCCATGGTCCTGCCGCACGTCAAGATCACCGAACTGCTGCTCGAAGTCGATGAGTGGACGGGCTTCACCCGGCACTTCACGCACTTGAAATCGGGCGATCTGGCCAAGGACAAGAACCTGTTGTTGACCACGATCCTGGCCGACGCGATCAACCTGGGCCTGACCAAGATGGCCGAGTCCTGCCCCGGCACGACCTACGCGAAGCTCGCTTGGCTGCAAGCCTGGCATACCCGCGACGAAACGTACTCGACAGCGTTGGCTGAACTGGTCAACGCTCAGTTTCGGCATCCCTTTGCCGGGCACTGGGGCGATGGCACCACATCATCATCGGACGGACAGAATTTCCGAACCGCTAGCAAGGCAAAGAGCACGGGGCACATCAACCCAAAATATGGCAGCAGCCCAGGACGGACTTTCTACACCCACATCTCCGACCAATACGCGCCATTCCACACCAAGGTGGTCAATGTCGGCCTGCGCGACTCAACCTACGTGCTCGACGGCCTGCTGTACCACGAATCCGACCTGCGGATCGAGGAGCACTACACCGACACGGCGGGCTTCACCGATCACGTCTTCGCCCTGATGCACCTCTTGGGCTTCCGCTTCGCGCCGCGCATCCGCGACCTGGGCGACACCAAGCTCTACATCCCGAAGGGCGATGCCGCCTATGACGCGCTCAAGCCGATGATCGGCGGCACGCTCAACATCAAGCACGTCCGCGCCCATTGGGACGAAATCCTGCGGCTGGCCACCTCGATCAAGCAGGGCACGGTGACGGCCTCGCTGATGCTCAGGAAACTCGGCAGCTACCCGCGCCAGAACGGCTTGGCCGTCGCGCTGCGCGAGTTGGGCCGCATCGAGCGCACGCTGTTCATCCTCGACTGGCTGCAAAGCGTCGAGCTACGCCGCCGCGTGCATGCCGGGCTGAACAAGGGCGAGGCGCGCAATGCGCTGGCCCGTGCCGTGTTCTTCAACCGCCTTGGTGAAATCCGTGACCGCAGTTTCGAGCAGCAGCGCTACCGGGCCAGCGGCCTCAACCTGGTGACGGCGGCCATCGTGCTGTGGAACACGGTCTACCTGGAGCGTGCGGCGCATGCGTTGCGCGGCAATGGTCATGCCGTCGATGACTCGCTATTGCAGTACCTGTCGCCACTCGGCTGGGAGCACATCAACCTGACCGGTGATTACCTATGGCGCAGCAGCGCCAAGATCGGCGCGAGGAAGTTCAGGCCGCTACGGCCTCTGCAACCGGCTTAGCGTGCTTTATTTTCCGTTTTCTGAGACGACCCCTAGTTGTTTGCGGTCTTGCGTGGCAGGGAGCAGGCATCTTTAACTTGCCTTTCACAGTGATGCTATGGACTATCATTAGATTAATTATCGTGGTATCGCTTGTATTTATTACTGGAAAATTCGGTCTATCAAGAGAGTTTACTTTCCCCGCAGCAGCAGTAGGTTTAGCTTTTAGTTTATTCCCTGTCCTTGATCATATTGCGTTAGGTTATTCTGCTAAAAATTTCTATGAAACCACTAATTTTATGGGGCAAACGGTTCGGGAATTTGGTGCCAGTAAAATTACGGTCTGGTGGGGTTCGATTTATGCCAAAATAGCCTATGCTAGCCTTGCAGGTTTAATTGGATATGGTGTTAAGGTCGCCACTGATGATTAAAAAAGAAAAACCAACTTGAAGTTGGTTTTTTTGGCACTGTTGCAAATAGAGATTTGAGTCGATGATGTTCCCTTTAAAAAGTACTTAGAGACCGAAAACCCTGTTGATTAGACACACTTCACCCTGAGGCTGACCATAATAAAATGACGATGCTTGTCCTTTACGTAGTGCACGCATGACTTCAATACCTTTAATTGTGGCATAAGCCGTCTTCATAGATTTGAATCCTAATGTGGCCCTGATGATCCGCTTTAGCTTGCCATGATCACATTCAATCACGTTATTTTTATACTTAATCTGCCTGTGCTCAAGGTCTGGTGGACATTTACCTTCCCGTTTTAACCGTGATAAAGCACGTCCATATGTGGGTGCTTTATCCGTGTTGATCACTTGTGGAATTTGCCACTTCTTCACATTATTTAAAATTTTTCCAAGAAAACAATATGCTGATTTGGTATTACGTCTAGAAGAAAGATAAAAATCAATGGTATCGCCACGTTGATCGACTGCACGATACAGATAAGACCATCGTCCATTCACTTTTACATAGGTTTCATCAATATGCCACGAGCTCAGATCTGTAGGATTACGCCAATACCAGCGTAAACGTTTTTCTATTTCAGGAGCATAACGTTGAACCCAACGGTAAATAGTCGTGTGATCAACATTCACACCCCGTTCGGCCAGCATTTCCTGCAGTTCACGATAGCTAATGCCATATTTACAATACCAGCGCACAGCCCAAAGAATGATTTCGCCCTGAAAATGCCGACCATGGAAAGGATTCATATGCTGCACCTTTAGCTAAAACAGTCTTCAGCTTACCATTCGTGGTTATTTGCAACAGTGCCGCTGACGCACACCATCGCCCACCGGGTGGGTCGCTATCTGGAACGGCAAGGCCTGCTGGAACGGGATGTCGAAAACAGCTATCTGGCCTCGGATGCGGTGGATGACGACCCGATGACACCCCTGCTGGGGCACTCGATCACTTACCGTATCGCTGTCGGTTCACAGGCGGGGCGAAAGGTGTTCACTTTGCAAACTCTGCCGACCAGTGGTGATCCGTTCGGTGACGGGATTGGCAAGGTAGCCGGGTCCAGCCTGCACGCCGGCGTGGCGGCCAGGGCCGATGAACGCAAGAAGCTCGAACGGCTGTGCCGGTACATCAGCCGCCCGGCGGTATCCGAGAAGCGGCTGTCGTTAACACGAGGCGGCAACGTGCGCTACCAGCTCAAGACGCCGTACCGGGACGGCACCACGCACGTCATTTTCGAACCATTGGATTTCATTGCAAGGCTGGCCGCCCTGGTACCGAAGCCCAGAGTCAACCTAACCCGCTTCCACGGGGTGTTCGCACCCAACAGTCGGCACCGGGCGTTGGTCACGCCGGCAAAACGGGGCAGGGGCAACAAGGTCAGGGTGGCTGATGAACCGGCAACACCAGCACAACGGCGAGCGTCGATGACATGGGCGCAACGGCTCAAGCGTGTTTTCAATATCGACATCGAGACCTGCAGCGGCTGCGGCGGCGCCATGAAAGTCATCGCCTGCATTGAAGACCCTATAGTGATCAAGCAGATCCTTGATCACCTGAAGCACAAAGCCGAAACCAGCGGGACCAGGGCGTTACCCGAAAGCCGGGCGCCACCGGCTGAGCTGCTCCTGGGTCTGTTTGACTGACGAGCCTGAAGGCCAACGATACCAATCAAAATGCTGCGTTCACAGCGCCGCGGCAGGGATCCGCCGTGCTGGTTGTCGGAAAAGGAGCCGCTAGTGGGAAAGAGGAGGGTAAATTTTCAGCGTTGCTGGCTCCCCGTCAGCCGGATTGGGTTGCATCGCAGGGGTGTCGAAAGAGTCAACTGCGGTCCAAAGCTGTTGGACTTGGGTGAAAAGGGCGTTTATTCTTCCTATACGTGCCGCGTTCCAGGCGGCGACTATGAGGGCTATGTCGATGCCCATGTGCGCCGGCTGGAGGCGCTACGCCGGGCCGGTATCGTCGAGCGGATCGACGCCGACCAATGGCGCATCCCCGATGATCTGGTCAGCCGTGCCGCCGCCCATGACGCCGGCCGAGACAGTCAGGCCAGCGTTCGCGTCCTTTCCCCGGTCGATCTGAACAAACAGATCGGATCGGACGGCGCGACCTGGCTGGACCGGCGGCTGATCCACGGCGAGACGGCCGACCTTGCGCCAACCGGCTTCGGGCAACAAGTCCGCGAAGCCATGGACCAGCGCCGCGAGCACCATATCGAACAGGGCGACGCCACCCGCAGCCGGGACAGCCGCGTCTTCTACCGGCGCAACCTTCTCGCCATCCTGCGGGAGCGCGAGGTAGCCGGCGTCGGATCGGATATGGCTTTGAGTAAGGGCCTGCCGTTCCGCGCCGCCACGGACGGCGAGAGCGTCAGCGGCAAGTTTACCGGAACCGTGCATCTATCGAGCGGCAAGTTCGCCGTGGTCGAGAAATCCCATGAGTTCACCCTTGTCCCGTGGCGGCCGATCATCGACCGCCAACTCGGCCGCGAGGTTATGGGCATCGTGCAGGGCGGGTCGGTGTCGTGGCAGTTAGGGCGGCAGAGGGGGCTGGAACGCTGAGTGCGCCCATGCCGCATTGCGAAGCAAAAGATAATCTGATAAAATGTAGCAATTCATATTCGTAAGCGTGGAGTAATCAGATGGGAAATTCCAAGTCAGCAGACAAGTAAGCCGCAACAACCAGTATTGTTGTTGCGGCGCTCTGTAAGGCTAGTCTCATCTGATTGCTGACGAGCAGACGTCGCCCGGTATTCCTTAATCTTAATCGAGGGTTGATTCGTCATGACCACCACACGCCCCGCGTGGGCCTATACGCTGCCGGCAGCACTGCTGCTGATGGCTCCTTTCGACATCCTCGCTTCACTGGCGATGGATATTTATCTCCCTGTCGTTCCAGCGATGCCCGGCATCCTGAACACGACGCCCGCTATGATCCAACTCACGTTGAGCCTCTATATGGTGATGCTCGGCGTGGGCCAGGTGATTTTTGGTCCGCTCTCAGACAGAATCGGGCGACGGCCAATTCTACTTGCGGGCGCAACGGCTTTCGTCATTGCGTCTCTGGGAGCAGCTTGGTCTTCAACTGCACCGGCCTTTGTCGCTTTCCGTCTACTTCAAGCAGTGGGCGCGTCGGCCATGCTGGTGGCGACGTTCGCGACGGTTCGCGACGTTTATGCCAACCGTCCTGAGGGTGTCGTCATCTACGGCCTTTTCAGTTCGATGCTGGCGTTCGTGCCTGCGCTCGGCCCTATCGCCGGAGTATTGATCGGCGAGTTCTTGGGATGGCAGGCGATATTCATTACTTTGGCTATACTGGCGATGCTCGCACTCCTAAATGCGGGTTTCAGGTGGCACGAAACCCGCCCTCTGGATCAAGTCAAGACGCGCCGATCTGTCTTGCCGATCTTCGCGAGTCCGGCTTTTTGGGTTTACACTGTCGGCTTTAGCGCCGGTATGGGCACCTACTTCGTCTTCTTCTCGACGGCTCCCCGTGTGCTCATAGGCCAAGCGGAATATTCCGAGATCGGATTCAGCTTTGCCTTCGCCACTGTCGCGCTTGTAATGATCGTGACAACCCGTTTCGCGAAGTCCTTTGTCGCCAGATGGGGCATCGCAGGATGCGTGGCGCGTGGGATGGCGTTGCTTGTTTGCGGAGCGGTCCTGTTGGGGATCGGCGAACTTTACGGCTCGCCGTCATTCCTCACCTTCATCCTACCGATGTGGGTTGTCGCGGTCGGTATTGTCTTCACGGTGTCCGTTACCGCGAACGGCGCTTTGGCAGAGTTCGACGACATCGCGGGATCAGCGGTCGCGTTCTACTTCTGCGTTCAAAGCCTGATAGTCAGCATTGTCGGGACATTGGCGGTGGCACTTTTAAACGGTGACACAGCGTGGCCCGTGATCTGTTACGCCACGGCGATGGCGGTACTGGTTTCGTTGGGGCTGGTGCTCCTTCGGCTCCGTGGGGCTGCCACCGAGAAGTCGCCAGTCGTCTAACCGACGACTGGTAGCAGGCCCGCTCCGATGCGGCGCACTAACCATCGAAACCTCGTGAATGTCGGTATCCTGTCTGGCAGGATACCGCTCATTTCCCTTGTTCAGTTCATCGCCGTCGCCGAGCATCTGAATTTTCGGCATGCGGCCAAGGCACTTGGTATCAGCCAGTCGAGCGTCAGCGCGCGTGTGAAAGCGCTGGAGGATAACCTTGGTGTCCTGCTATTTGAGCGCCATGCGCGGGGCGTTCGGCTAACAGACGCAGGCAGGCACTTCATGGAGCGTGTCACGGCGGGTGTCGATCAACTCGATCACGCAGTGAAGACCGCGGAGTGACGGGCACTGGCTGGCAATGTCTAGCAACGGCAGGCATTTCGGCTGAGGGTAAAAGAACTTTCCGCTAAGCGATAGACTGTATGTAAACACAGTATTGCAAGGACGCGGAACATGCCTCATGTGGCGGCCAGGACGGCCAGCCGGGATCGGGATACTGGTCGTTACCAGAGCCACCGACCCGAGCAAACCCTTCTCTATCAGATCGTTGACGAGTATTACCCGGCATTCGCTGCGCTTATGGCAGAGCAGGGAAAGGAATTGCCGGGCTATGTGCAACGGGAATTTGAAGAATTTCTCCAATGCGGGCGGCTGGAGCATGGCTTTCTACGGGTTCGCTGCGAGTCTTGCCACGCCGAGCACCTGGTCGCTTTCAGCTGTAAGCGTCGCGGTTTCTGCCCGAGCTGTGGGGCGCGGCGGATGGCCGAAAGTGCCGCCTTGCTGGTTGATGAAGTACTGCCTGAACAACCCATGCGTCAGTGGGTGTTGAGCTTCCCGTTTCAGCTGCGTTTCCTGTTTGCCAGCCGGCCCGAGATCATGGGGTGGGTGCTGGGCATCGTTTACCGCGTCATTGCCACGCACCTGGTCAAGAAAGCGGGCCATACCCACCAAGTGGCCAAGACGGGCGCGGTCACCCTGATCCAGCGTTTTGGATCGGCGCTCAATCTGAATGTTCACTTCCACATGCTGTTTCTCGACGGTGTGTATGTCGAGCAATCCCACGGCTCAGCGCGTTTCCGCTGGGTCAAGGCGCCGACCAGCCCAGAGCTCACCCAGCTGACGCACACCATCGCCCACCGGGTGGGTCGCTATCTGGAACGGCAAGGCCTGCTGGAACGGGATGTCGAAAACAGCTATCTGGCCTCGGATGCGGTGGATGACGACCCGATGACACCCCTGCTGGGGCACTCGATCACTTACCGTATCGCTGTCGGTTCACAGGCGGGGCGAAAGGTGTTCACTTTGCAAACTCTGCCGACCAGTGGTGATCCGTTCGGTGACGGGATTGGCAAGGTAGCCGGGTTCAGCCTGCACGCCGGCGTGGCGGCCAGGGCCGATGAACGCAAGAAGCTCGAACGGCTGTGCCGGTACATCAGCCGCCCGGCGGTATCCGAGAAGCGGCTGTCGTTAACACGAGGCGGCAACGTGCGCTACCAGCTCAAGACGCCGTACCGGGACGGCACCACGCACGTCATTTTCGAACCATTGGATTTCATTGCAAGGCTGGCCGCCCTGGTACCGAAGCCCAGAGTCAACCTAACCCGCTTCCACGGGGTGTTCGCACCCAACAGTCGGCACCGGGCGTTGGTCACGCCGGCAAAACGGGGCAGGGGCAACAAGGTCAGGGTGGCTGATGAACCGGCAACACCAGCACAACGGCGAGCGTCGATGACATGGGCGCAACGGCTCAAGCGTGTTTTCAATATCGACATCGAGACCTGCAGCGGCTGCGGCGGCGCCATGAAAGTCATCGCCTGCATTGAAGACCCTATAGTGATCAAGCAGATCCTTGATCACCTGAAGCACAAAGCCGAAACCAGCGGGACCAGGGCGTTACCCGAAAGCCGGGCGCCACCGGCTGAGCTGCTCCTGGGTCTGTTTGACTGACGAGCCTGAAGGCCAACGATACCAATCAAAATGCTGCGTTCACAGCGCCGCGGCAGGGATCCGCCGTGCTGGTTGTCGGAAAAGGAGCCGCTAGTGGGAAAGAGGAGGGTAAATTTTCAGCGTTGCTGGCTCCCCGTCAGCCGGATTGGGTTGCATCGCAGGGGTGTCGAAAGAGTCAACTGCGGTCCAAAGCTGTTGGACTTGGGTGAAAAGGGCGTTTATTCTTCCTATACGTTGTCGGCAGCGGGCCAAAAAGGAATACGTCCATGCCCATCGAGGTGAAACCGGCTGTGAGCGCGGGTTCAAGCATATAGCCCGACAGGCGCGTATCCTTGCCGATCACGACACGATGGCGGTGGTCACCGCGACGAAAGACACGGCCAGCCGCCATGCCGACGCGCAAGGCGGTTTCCGCCGTCATCGCGCCTTCGTTGGCTTTGCCACGAATACCGTCTGTGCCGAAATATTTGCGCACCATAAGGTCGATTATCCTGTCGTCGGGTCGCCCTCAAAGGGGACATGCCTGCTGAACCGCGAATATAGAGAAATATCCCGAATGTGCAGTTAACGAATTCTTGCGGTTTCTTTCAGCGCCGCCAATACCGCCAGCCCGTCGCGCAAGGGGCGCGGCTCGTGTGTGCGGATGAAGTCAGCTCCACCTGCGGCGGCGGCAAGCTCTGCAGCGAGTGTCGCGGCCCCGACATCCCCCGGACCACGGCCTGTGAGCGCGCGCAGAAAGGATTTGCGCGAAACAGACAGAAGCACCGGCAAATCGAAGCGCAGCCGCAATTCATCGAACCGCGCCAGCACCGAGAGCGAGGTTTCGGGAGCAGCCCCCAGAAAAAACCCCATGCCGGGATCAAGGACAAGGCGGTTGCGTTTGATACCGGCACCCGTCAGCGCCGCGATGCGCGCGTCAAAGAACGCCGCAATGTGATCCATGATGTCGCCAGCGGGTGCCTCGCGCCGATCTGCCTGCCCGTCTTGCACCGAATGCATAACGACGAGTTTGGCAGATGATTTCGCCAATTGCGGATAGAACGCAGCGTCTGGAAAACCGCGAATATCATTGAGATAGGCCACACCACGCGACAAGGCATAGGCTTGCGTCGCGGGTTGATAACTGTCGAGCGAGACGGGAATGCCATCTGCCTTGAGCGCGTCCAGCACCGGCGCGATACGCGCGATTTCTGTGTCGGACGAAACAGGCGCGGCGTCGGGATTGCTGGATGCCGGACCGAGGTCGATCACATCTGCCCCCTCGGCCATCAGCTTACGCGCCTGCGCAATGGCTGCGTCTGGCGCCAGATACCGGCCTCCATCGGAGAAACTGTCCGAGGTTATGTTGACGATGCCGAAAATGATGAGCGATTTATTCATGGGGGCTTCTATAATAATCTCTGTACACGACAAAAATAGATAACTCATTGAAATAATGTCACAATAATTGTTTTCTAACGACGAATACTATGACACATCTCAATGAGTTATATCTTATCTTAAACAAATCTCTAAAATGGAACAAGTCACATTTAAAGTGCTTTGCGCTCATCATGCTTGTGATTATTTTAAAGCAAACATGTAATCTTTCTTCTGCATCTAAAGCCTTGCCCATCAAGTGTTTACCACAATCATTTTATCGACGTATGCAGCGCTTCTTTGCAGGTCAGTATTTTGATTATCGTCAAATTTCTCAGTTGATTTTCAATATGTTTTCATTCGACCAAGTGCAACTGACTTTAGATAGAACCAATTGGAAATGGGGAAAACGAAATATTAATATCCTGATGCTCGCAATCGTTTATCGTGGAATAGCGATACCTATCCTTTGGACATTGCTTAATAAACGTGGAAATTCAGATACGAAAGAGCGTATTGCTTTGATTCAACGCTTTATAGCCATTTTTGGTAAAGACCGTATTGTGAATGTGTTCGCAGACAGAGAGTTTATCGGTGAGCAGTGGTTTACATGGTTAATTGAACAAGACATCAACTTCTGCATTCGTGTTAAAAAAACTTCATTGTCACCAATCATTTAGGAAAGAATCATAAAATTAGTGATTTATTTCGCCATCTTAAAGTTGGTCAAATTGAATGTCGTAAACGACGGATTTTGGTTGGTCGGGTGAAACTATATATAAGTGCACTACAGTTAGAAAATGGAGAGCTTTTACTCGTCGTTTCTCCTCAGTTTAATGCCAATGCTATTCAGGATTATGCATTACGCTGGGAAATTGAAACCTTATTCAGTTGTCTCAAAGGACGCGGGTTTAATCTTGAAAATACGCGCTTGACAGACCCTAGACGAGTGAAAAAATTGATTGCGGTGTTAGCTATAAGCTTCTGTTGGTGTTACTTAACGGGTGAATGGCAACATAATCAAAAAAAAGCGATAAAAATAAAGAAGCATGGACGACTCTCAATGAGTTTATTTCGCTATGGTTTAGACTATGTTCAAATGGCGATTCAGCGTTTAATTGGTTTTGGGAAAAAAGAAGAGTTTAAGGAAATTTTGGCAATTTTAAGAAAGCAGAATCCTGATAGGATAAGGGTTCTGTGAAATTTGTCGTGTACAGAGTATAATAATAATAATCGAGCATGAGTCTCATACGGATGCTCGGGTCGAAAGGGAATCCCCAGGCGAGTAACCTGTTTGCGGTGATCCATTAGCTGCAGGAGCAGAAGAGCATACATCTGGAAGCAAAGCCAGGAAAGCGGCCTATGGAGCTGTGCGGCAGCGCTCAGTAGGCAATTTTTCAAAATATTGTTAAGCCTTTTCTGAGCATGGTATTTTTCATGGTATTACCAATTAGCAGGAAAATAAGCCATTGAATATAAAAGATAAAAATGTCTTGTTTACAATAAAGTGGGAGTAGTAATTTCGTTACTTTGTTTAGAATTTCTTCAGAAATATTTCTTAATAAATCGTGTTTTTCAACAAGCGTAAAATTACTTTCTAAAATCTCTTGTTGTTTAGCTCGAGTTTGGGTATAAGCCCCATAATAAAATTGACGAGGATCTTTAAGCACGTACCAATCTTTCATTTGGATTACAGTACGGCCCTTATCGTAAAGATCAAATTCAGGCTGCCATAAAGGTTTGTAATGAAAATTAATTTCTTCCTGAATATCGTAGGTCGCTTCTTGATAACGTGAAGCTGGTTTATCACCAAATCTTTTTTCAATATAAGCATAAGTATTTCTTAAAGGCTTAACTGAAGATGTTTTAATATCAATTTGCATATAAATCTTCCTGATTTTTTAATAAAGACTAGAGTTTTTATTCTCTAATACCGGCCTGTCCAAATCGCCACTTCATGCGGTCATATTCAATCTTTGCAAAATCATCCGTACTTAGGTGCTGTACTTGATGGTGTGCGCAGAATTCTTCAAAAGCCTTGACTGGCATAATCATTTCTACAGCTAACTCTGGATGGGGTCGTTTGCGGGAGGGGGCGGAATCCTACGCTAAGGCTTTGGCCAGCGATATTCTCCGGTGAGATTGATGTGTTCCCATCCGAGCGGCGAAACATGGGCCAAGAGATCGGGCGATAGCAGCTTTCCATCGCGTTTCTGGTTTGCAACGACCTCGCCGAGCTTCATGGTGTTCCAGAAGATGATGATGGCGGCGAGCAGATTCATGCCGGCGATGCGGTAATGCTGGCCTTCGGCGGAACGGTCGCGGATTTCACCGCGGCGGTGGAAGCTGATTGCCCGCTTCAGCGCATGATGAGCTTCGCCTTTGTTGAGCCCGATCTGGGCACGCCGTTGGAGTTCGGCATCCAGAATCCAGTCGATCATGAACAGGGTGCGCTCGACGCGACCGACTTCCCGCAGGGCTGTCGCGAGCTCGTTCTGCCGCGGATAGGAGGCGAGTTTCCGCAGAATCTGGCTTGGCGCGACGGTCCCGGCAGCAATGGTGGCGGCGATGCGCAGGATGTCGGGCCAATTGCGCTCGATCATGGCTTGGTTGACCTTTCCGCCGATCAACGCTCGCAGGTGCGCCGGGGCGGCCGACGGATTGAACGCGTAGAGCCGTTTGGATGGCAGGTCGCGGATGCGCGGAGCGAACCGGTAGCCGAGAATGGCACATGCGGCAAAGACGTGATCGGTGAAGCCGCCCGTGTCGGTGAACTGCTCGCGGATATGGCGTCCAGCATCGTTCATCAGCAGGCCATCGAGGATGTAAGGCGCTTCGCTTGCCGTTGCAGGAATCACCTGGGTTGCGAACGGCGCATATTGGTCGGAGACGTGGCTATAGGCTTTCAGGCCCGGGGTATTGCCATATTTCGCGTTGACCAGGTTCATGGCCTCACCTTGCTCTGTAGCGACGAAGAACTGTCCGTCGCTCGAAGCCGACGTGCCCATGCCCCAGAACCGGGCCATGGGTAACGCTGCCTGTGCCTCGACCACCATGGCCAGCGCCCGGTCATAGGCTTCGCCCTCGACATGCCACCGTCCAATGCGGATCAATTCCCAGAAGGTGTGGGTGTTTGTCGCATCCGCCATTTTGCGCAAGCCGAGGTTGATCCCTTCCGCCAAGATAACGTTCATTAGCCCGATCCGGTCAGCGCAGGGTGCTCCTGTGCGCAGATGGGTGAACGCTTCGGTGAAGCCGGTCGCCGCATCCACCTCCAGCAGGAGATCGGTGATGCGCGTGGGCGGGATCTGCTTGTAGAGATCGAGCACCAGATCTTCGGCGCCTGTCGGCGCGGCGGCTTCGAGTTTCTCGATATGCAGAACGCCGTTTTCAATCGACCCGCCCGGGATCGTGCCTGCGCGAGCGGCACGGCCAAGCTCGCGCAACCGCATGTCGAGGCGAGCTTGCCGGTCTGCCAGCCATTCCTCCGGCCGCAATGGCACAGCGAGACGACCGCCTTCCGCGATGGATTGTGCCGGAACGAGTGCGTGTTTCAGATCGCCATAGCGCCGGGACCTAGTAAGCCAGACATCTCCGGAGCGGAACGCATGGCCTTGTCGCAAATTCTTCAGGTTAACTCGATGTTGACCATGGGGAGAGAAGTTGCCGCTCCTGATATTGCGGAGCGAGCCGATGATTTTGAATACCATTGCCGAAAAGCTGAAGCGCCAGTCGAAGGATGATTTCAAGGGCAGGCATTTCGAGGCCTGGCTGATTGTACAGGCGGTTGCCTGGTACTTGCGCTACCCGCTCAGCTATCGTGACTTGGAAGAGATGTTTCGCGAGCGGGGCTTCGAGGTCGATCATAGCACGATCAACCGCTGGGTATTGGCTTATGCACCTGTCATCGAGAAACGGCTGCGGCAGTTTCGTCGACCCCATTGCGGCTCGGTCCGGATTGATGAGACCTATGTCAAGATCCGCGGCAAATGGCGCTATCTGTACCGAGCCATCGATAAGCATGGCAATCCGGTGGATTTCCTGCTGACCGCTAAGCGCGATCTCGACGCTGCCAAGCGGTTCTTCCGAAAGATGCTTAAAGATGAACCCTTGTTGTCGCCGAACAGGATTGGGACGGACGGGGCCAACACCTTCCCGTCAACGATCAAAACGTCGGTTGATGATGGGCTTCTCCATCCCGATCCCGTGCATTATGTGACCAAACATCTCCAGCAGGGGATTGAGAGCGACCATTTCCGGGTGAAGAAGAACATGCCGAAGATCGGCGGTTTCCAATCCTTTAACACGGCGCGGCGAACCATCGCGGGTTTCGAGGCGATGCTGTGGCTGCGGAAGGGCTTTGGCTTTTCAGGCGGCTGGACCGTCAATGACCAGAATGATTTGCTTGCGCGCCTCTTCGGACTGCAAAAGGTTAACAAAGCATGAAAATACCGGCCTTGGCTGGGTGATAGCTGCCTCCAAAAGTGTTTGCGACACGCCCGGAACAATTCAGCCACTGCACCCATGTTCCGAGTTGGTGTGGTTTGCGGATCGTATGCCGGCATCTCGTTGCGCAAGATCTGCACCCAATCGGCAGGCACGGGCGGCGATCTCCAATCTGCGGGATCAGTCAGATCACCCGAGTGCGTGGGCATGACAATCGTGCCCTGGGGACCAACACAATCCAGAAGGGCCTGAATCACTGCGACCGGCCCTCCCGCGACCCAGCCGAGCGAGCTTAGCGAACTGTGGACGAGAACTGTGCCACCAAGCGTAAGGCCGTTCTCTCGCATTTGCCTTGCTAGGCTCGCGCGAGTTGCTGGCTGAGGCGTTCTCGAAATCAGCTCTTGTTCGGTCGGCATCTACTCTATTCCTTTGCCCTCGGACGAGTGCTGGGGCGTCGGTTTCCACTATCGGCGAGTACTTCTACACAGCCATCGGTCCAGACGGCCGCGCTTCTGCGGGCGATTTGTGTACGCCCGACAGTCCCGGCTCCGGATCGGACGATTGCGTCGCATCGACCCTGCGCCCAAGCTGCATCATCGAAATTGCCGTCAACCAAGCTCTGATAGAGTTGGTCAAGACCAATGCGGAGCATATACGCCCGGAGCCGCGGCGATCCTGCAAGCTCCGGATGCCTCCGCTCGAAGTAGCGCGTCTGCTGCTCCATACAAGCCAACCACGGCCTCCAGAAGAAGATGTTGGCGACCTCGTATTGGGAATCCCCGAACATCGCCTCGCTCCAGTCAATGACCGCTGTTATGCGGCCATTGTCCGTCAGGACATTGTTGGAGCCGAAATCCGCGTGCACGAGGTGCCGGACTTCGGGGCAGTCCTCGGCCCAAAGCATCAGCTCATCGAGAGCCTGCGCGACGGACGCACTGACGGTGTCGTCCATCACAGTTTGCCAGTGATACACATGGGGATCAGCAATCGCGCATATGAAATCACGCCATGTAGTGTATTGACCGATTCCTTGCGGTCCGAATGGGCCGAACCCGCTCGTCTGGCTAAGATCGGCCGCAGCGATCGCATCCATGGCCTCCGCGACCGGCTGCAGAACAGCGGGCAGTTCGGTTTCAGGCAGGTCTTGCAACGTGACACCCTGTGCACGGCGGGAGATGCAATAGGTCAGGCTCTCGCTGAATTCCCCAATGTCAAGCACTTCCGGAATCGGGAGCGCGGCCGATGCAAAGTGCCGATAAACATAACGATCTTTGTAGAAACCATCGGCGCAGCTATTTACCCGCAGGACATATCCACGCCCTCCTACATCGAAGCTGAAAGCGCGAGATTCTTCGCCCTCCGAGAGCTGCATCAGGTCGGAGACGCTGTCGAACTTTTCGATCAGAAACTTCTCGACAGACGTCGCGGTGAGTTCAGGCTTTTTCATATCTCATTGCCCCCGGACGAGCGTCTGCTCCGCCATTCGCCGTCCGCCGTGCCAATCGGATCAGCCGTCCAAATGCGGGATTTTCGTTAGTCGGAGGCCAAACGGCATTGAGCGTCAGCATATCATCAGCGAGCTGAAGAAAGACAATCCCCGATCCGCTCCACGTGTTGCCCCAGCAATCAGCGCGACCTTGCCCCTCCAACGTCATCTCGTTCTCCGCTCATGAGCTCAGCCAATCGACTGGCGAGCGGCATCGCATTCTTCGCATCCCGCCTCTGGCGGATGCAGGAAGATCAACGGATCTCGGCCCAGTTGACCCAGGGCTGTCGCCACAATGTCGCGGGAGCGAATCAACCGAGCAAAGGCATGACCGACTGGACCTTCCTTCTGAAGGCTCTTCTCCTTGAGCCACCTGTCCGCCAAGGCAAAGCGCTCACAGCAGTGGTCATTCTCGAGATAATCGACGCGTACCAACTTGCCATCCTGAAGAATGGTGCAGTGTCTCGGCACCCCATAGGGAACCTTTGCCATCAACTCGGCAAGATGCAGCGTCGTGTTGGCATCGTGTCCCACGCCGAGGAGAAGTACCTGCCCATCGAGTTCATGGACACGGGCGACCGGGCTTGCAGGCGAGTGAGGTGGCAGGGGCAATGGATCAGAGATGATCTGCTCTGCCTGTGGCCCCGCTGCCGCAAAGGCAAATGGATGGGCGCTGCGCTTTACATTTGGCAGGCGCCAGAATGTGTCAGAGACAACTCCAAGGTCCGGTGTAACGGGCGACGTGGCAGGATCGAACGGCTCGTCGTCCAGACCTGA
The DNA here is from genome assembly GCF_033676985.1 of Providencia sp. PROV236. Classification (NCBI taxonomy): domain Bacteria; kingdom Pseudomonadati; phylum Pseudomonadota; class Gammaproteobacteria; order Enterobacterales; family Morganellaceae; genus Providencia; species Providencia sp. PROV236. The sequence continues at coordinate 74,055 of NZ_CP096298.1, forward strand.
CCACGAGGGCATGACGAGCGTCCCTCCCGGACCCAGCGCAGCACGCAGGGCCTCGATCAGTCCAAGTGGCCCATCTTCGAGGGGCCGGACGCTACGGAAGGAGCTGTGGACCAGCAGCACACCGCCGGGGGTAACCCCAAGGTTGAGAAGCTGACCGATGAGCTCGGCTTTTCGCCATTCGTATTGCACGACATTGCACTCCACCGCTGATGACATCAGTCGATCATAGCACGATCAACGGCACTGTTGCAAATAGTCGGTGGTGATAAACTTATCATCCCCTTTTGCTGATGGAGCTGCACATGAACCCATTCAAAGGCCGGCATTTTCAGCGTGACATCATTCTGTGGGCCGTACGCTGGTACTGCAAATACGGCATCAGTTACCGTGAGCTGCAGGAGATGCTGGCTGAACGCGGAGTGAATGTCGATCACTCCACGATTTACCGCTGGGTTCAGCGTTATGCGCCTGAAATGGAAAAACGGCTGCGCTGGTACTGGCGTAACCCTTCCGATCTTTGCCCGTGGCACATGGATGAAACCTACGTGAAGGTCAATGGCCGCTGGGCGTATCTGTACCGGGCCGTCGACAGCCGGGGCCGCACTGTCGATTTTTATCTCTCCTCCCGTCGTAACAGCAAAGCTGCATACCGGTTTCTGGGTAAAATCCTCAACAACGTGAAGAAGTGGCAGATCCCGCGATTCATCAACACGGATAAAGCGCCCGCCTATGGTCGCGCGCTTGCTCTGCTCAAACGCGAAGGCCGGTGCCCGTCTGACGTTGAACACCGACAGATTAAGTACCGGAACAACGTGATTGAATGCGATCATGGCAAACTGAAACGGATAATCGGCGCCACGCTGGGATTTAAATCCATGAAGACGGCTTACGCCACCATCAAAGGTATTGAGGTGATGCGTGCACTACGCAAAGGCCAGGCCTCAGCATTTTATTATGGTGATCCCCTGGGCGAAATGCGCCTGGTAAGCAGAGTTTTTGAAATGTAAGGCCTTTGAATAAGACAAAAGGCTGCCTCATCGCTAACTTTGCAACAGTGCCTGTGCAGGCGGATCAAACCGCCGTAGAGGTCTTTGTCAGTCATTTTTTGTGCCTCACAGAGCGACGCTCAACAGCCACCCAGCTGCACCGCTACCGAGGACAACCAGCCACGGCGGGAGCTTCCAGAACATAAGTGCGACAAGGGCAACTAATGCCAAGCCGAAGTCTTGCGGCTGAAAGATGGCGCTAGTCCATACAGGCTGATACAGCGCGGCCAGCAGCAAGCCGACTACAGCGGCATTGATCCCGGCCAGCGCAGCTTGGATGCCTGTATTGCGGCGCAAACGCTCCCAAAATGGCATTGATCCGACGACCAGCAAGAACGAGGGCGCGAAGATAGCCAGCAGACACACAATGCCGCCGATCCAGCCCGACGGGGCGGTGTTCATCGAGGCACCAAGAAACGCGGCGAACGTGAACAAAGGGCCGGGCACCGCTTGAGCTGCCCCGTACCCCGCGAGAAAGGATTCATTGTTGACCCAGCCGGAGGGCACCACTTCGGCTTGCAGTAATGGCAGCACAACGTGACCACCGCCGAACACCAGTGATCCGACACGATAGAAGGAATCCACCATTGCCATGGTTTGACTTGGCATCAGTTCGGCCAACACCGGCAGGCCAATCAGCAAGACAAAGAACAGCGAGAGCCAAAGCACGCCGGCCCGGTGACTGACCGTGATAGGTAGGGGGTCATGCTCAACAACTTTCGCTGGCTTGAACAATAACCGGCCTGCGATGCCTGCGATAGCAATCACGCCAACCTGTCCCCACGCGGACGGCACAAGTAAAACGACGCAGGTAGCAATTGCCATGATGGTGACTCGCAGCCCATCCGTGCATAGGTTACGCGCCATGCCCCATACTGCTTGAGCGACCACGGCCACAGCCACCACTTTTAAGCCATGCAACGCGCCCTGCGAGACGTAATCGCCATAGCTGGAGATGCCGAGCGCAAAAAGGATCAAGGCTATGGCAGACGGCAGCGTGAAGCCAGCCCAAGCAGCCAGCGCCCCGCTGTATCCAGCCCGAGACAGTCCTACCGCTATGCCGACCTGGCTGCTTGCAGGCCCTGGCAAGAACTGACAAAGCGCGACCAAGTCAGCATAGCTCCGTTCGGAGAGCCAGCGCCGCCGTGTGACAAATTCGGCGCGGAAGTAGCCCAAGTGCGCAATGGGGCCGCCAAAAGATGTCAATCCAAGCCGCAGAAAAATAAGAAAGACCGACCATGGTCTGCTGTCATCGGTAGGGTTATTCGTCATACTTTCGCCTTCATGATCTGCAACGAGTTGATCAATAATAAGCGAAATTCGATAACGAAATTCGATATAAATCTAGAAAAAAATACCTCTATGTGTACTACGCAGTTTTAGCTGTGGCTTTCACAGGAGCACGCTTACTTACGGCTTAGCGTGCTTTATTTTCCGTTTTCTGAGGCGATCCCTAGGAGCTCGGATCTCAGGACGAAGGTCTCCGCGAATGTCCGGTCGATCCGCGCGACGTCCCAGGCGGGCGTTCCCTTGGCGGACATCCACGCCGCAGCGTCGTGCATCAGCCGCACAACCTCGTCGATATCACCCGAGCAGGCGACCCGAACGTTCGGAGGCTCCTCGCTGTCCATTCGCTCCCCTGGCGCGGTATGAACCGCCGCCTCATAGTGCAGTTTGATCCTGACGAGCCCAGCATGTCTGCGCCCACCTTCGCGGAACCTGACCAGGGTCCGCTAGCGGGCGGCCGGAAGGTGAATGCTAGGCATGATCTAACCCTCGGTCTCTGGCGTCGCGACTGCGAAATTTCGCGAGGGTTTCCGAGAAGGTGATTGCGCTTCGCAGATCTCCAGGCGCGTGGGTGCGGACGTAGTCAGCGCCATTGCCGATCGCGTGAAGTTCCGCCGCAAGGCTCGCTGGACCCAGATCCTTTACAGGAAGGCCAACGGTGGCGCCCAAGAAGGATTTCCGCGACACCGAGACCAATAGCGGAAGCCCCAACGCCGACTTCAGCTTTTGAAGGTTCGACAGCACGTGCAGCGATGTTTCCGGTGCGGGGCTCAAGAAAAATCCCATCCCCGGATCGAGGATGAGCCGGTCGGCAGCGACCCCGCTCCGTCGCAAGGCGGAAACCCGCGCCTCGAAGAACCGCACAATCTCGTCGAGCGCGTCTTCGGGTCGAAGGTGACCGGTGCGGGTGGCGATGCCATCCCGCTGCGCTGAGTGCATAACCACCAGCCTGCAGTCCGCCTCAGCAATATCGGGATAGAGCGCAGGGTCAGGAAATCCTTGGATATCGTTCAGGTAGCCCACGCCGCGCTTGAGCGCATAGCGCTGGGTTTCCGGTTGGAAGCTGTCGATTGAAACACGGTGCATCTGATCGGACAGGGCGTCTAAGAGCGGCGCAATACGTCTGATCTCATCGGCCGGCGATACAGGCCTCGCGTCCGGATGGCTGGCGGCCGGTCCGACATCCACGACGTCTGATCCGACTCGCAGCATTTCGATCGCCGCGGTGACAGCGCCGGCGGGGTCTAGCCGCCGGCTCTCATCGAAGAAGGAGTCCTCGGTGAGATTCAGAATGCCGAACACCGTCACCATGGCGTCGGCCTCCGCAGCGACTTCCACGATGGGGATCGGGCGAGCAAAAAGGCAGCAATTATGAGCCCCATACCTACAAAGCCCCACGCATCAAGCTTTTGCCCATGAAGCAACCAGGCAATGGCTGTAATTATGACGACGCCGAGTCCCGACCAGACTGCATAAGCAACACCGACAGGGATGGATTTCAGAACCAGAGAAAGAAAATAAAATGCGATGCCATAACCGATTATGACAACGGCGGAAGGGGCAAGCTTAGTAAAGCCCTCGCTAGATTTTAATGCGGATGTTGCGATTACTTCGCCAACTATTGCGATAACAAGAAAAAGCCAGCCTTTCATGATATATCTCCCAATTTGTGTAGGGCTTATTATGCACGCTTAAAAATAATAAAAGCAGACTTGACCTGATAGTTTGGCTGTGAGCAATTATGTGCTTAGTGCATCTAACGCTTGAGTTAAGCCGCGCCGCGAAGCGGCGTCGGCTTGAACGAATTGTTAGACATTATTTGCCGACTACCTTGGTGATCTCGCCTTTCACGTAGTGGACAAATTCTTCCAACTGATCTGCGCGCGAGGCCAAGCGATCTTCTTCTTGTCCAAGATAAGCCTGTCTAGCTTCAAGTATGACGGGCTGATACTGGGCCGGCAGGCGCTCCATTGCCCAGTCGGCAGCGACATCCTTCGGCGCGATTTTGCCGGTTACTGCGCTGTACCAAATGCGGGACAACGTAAGCACTACATTTCGCTCATCGCCAGCCCAGTCGGGCGGCGAGTTCCATAGCGTTAAGGTTTCATTTAGCGCCTCAAATAGATCCTGTTCAGGAACCGGATCAAAGAGTTCCTCCGCCGCTGGACCTACCAAGGCAACGCTATGTTCTCTTGCTTTTGTCAGCAAGATAGCCAGATCAATGTCGATCGTGGCTGGCTCGAAGATACCTGCAAGAATGTCATTGCGCTGCCATTCTCCAAATTGCAGTTCGCGCTTAGCTGGATAACGCCACGGAATGATGTCGTCGTGCACAACAATGGTGACTTCTACAGCGCGGAGAATCTCGCTCTCTCCAGGGGAAGCCGAAGTTTCCAAAAGGTCGTTGATCAAAGCTCGCCGCGTTGTTTCATCAAGCCTTACGGTCACCGTAACCAGCAAATCAATATCACTGTGTGGCTTCAGGCCGCCATCCACTGCGGAGCCGTACAAATGTACGGCCAGCAACGTCGGTTCGAGATGGCGCTCGATGACGCCAACTACCTCTGATAGTTGAGTCGATACTTCGGCGATCACCGCTTCCCTCATGATGTTTAACATTTTATTAACCCTTTTGCCAGATTTGGTAACTATAATTTATGTTAGAGGCGAAGTCTTGGGTAAAAACTGGCCTAAAATTGCTGGGGATTTCAGGAAAGTAAACATCACCTTCCGGCTCGATGTCTATTGTAGATATATGTAGTGTATCTACTTGATCGATCAGGCTTTTGTATATCTCCCCACCACCTGAAACAATGACATGATCCGTTATTTTCTTTAGGTTGGTTAAAGCATCTTTAATTGATGGAAAGATCAATACGTTCTCATTGTCAGATGTAAAACTTGAACGTGTTACGACCGCATACTTTCGGTTGGGTAATGCTCCCATTGATTCAAAAGTCTTGCGTCCAACCAACAGCCATTGGTTATAGGTAATAGCTTTAAACAGGAGCTGTTCACCTTTGGCACTCCATGGAATATCAGGGCCATTCCCGATAACTCCATTCTTCGATATAGCTACCATTAGTGATAGTTTCACAATTCTTCCTCAGAGGTTAACATTTTATTGTGCGGCGTCGCAGATTCATTTAGCAACCTTTTTGTCTGCGCAATTACAATTCTCGGAAGCTCGATATTCAGAGGTCCAGCCACACTCCTGAACAATTCGAGACTCCACTTCCACGTTTCATGATAGGCTACACATAGTGCTTTTGGTTCCGCGCTGCCTGTGCATGCCAGGTAGCGATTATACGAGTCCTCCGAGACATCCTTTTCGAGCGCGCGTGAAGGTGTCGGCCAGTGGTCTGTTGCCCCTTCATGGAGGCGAACCAACTTGAGTAAGTTTTCATGTGCTTTGCTGAGCAAAGCCCAGGCGCGAGCATACTCTCCCCGATTTAAAAGATTTGCCCCAAAGAGCATCAGGCTGATGAGGTTCAATACAAGTCCTTCCACCAGCGGCGCGCCTTCACGTTTCGGGGGACTGCCCACGAGAGCACTCGCGTACCTTGACAACTCTCCTGATCGGTCCAACAAAACAGCCTCCTCAAGCGAGGGAAACCACCCGTAGCCTTGCCAAGTGGAAATGACCGGTATGTCCGATTTTCGCATGAAATGGAATTCACCGCGAATGCCGTTTTCAAAAAGCGCGGTGTGGTGGCCGAAGTCATCCGGAAAGTAAGCTGCAACCGGACTTACAGCATTAAGCCACGAGCGCTGATCGAAATTTTCAAAATGATCATCCTGGATGAACACTGCAAATTCGATATCAGAGAACTCGTCACCCTCTCCGATAGCAAATGAGCCGAACATCAGCGCCGCGATTATTCGTGCATCCTCATGGCAAGCTTCCTTGAAGCGTTCGATCATTTTCTGCTGAAGCATTGAAACATCCTTTTGTTGAAGCCACTGATTCTGCGGAAAGGTATACGCAGCTTTTGTTTTATTCTTACGCACAACATTTTATTAGTAAGCATGCTCGTTTTGTCACCCGCTGATGCTTACCGTTAATTAATATAATCACTTGTATTAAATAGACTTTCTTTAAAAATACAAGACACTCTGTTATTACAAATCGTGCATGCCGTCTATCCTGCTTGCACGATGCACATTATCTCACCCAAAGAACTCATAACATTTTAATTTATTTAGCATTAAATTAAAACTCTACCGGTAAACAAGCATCTCTAGGCGTAAAAAACAGGCACTTTTTTAAATCCCAGCTAGAATAGGCTGTATAGGCAGACAGTTGCAAGACAAGGAGCGTTTTATGTCTAACAGTCCATTTTTAAATTCTATACGCACGGATATGCGACAAAAAGGTTATGCGCTGAAAACTGAAAAAACTTACCTGCACTGGATTAAGCGTTTTATTCTGTTTCACAAAAAACGTCATCCTCAGACCATGGGCAGTGAAGAGGTCAGGCTGTTTTTATCCAGCTTAGCAAACAGCAGACATGTAGCCATAAACACGCAGAAAATCGCTTTAAATGCCCTAGCTTTTTTGTACAACAGGTTTTTACAACAGCCGTTGGGCGATATTGATTATATCCCTGCAAGCAAGCCTAGACGGCTACCCTCTGTTATCTCTGCAAATGAAGTGCAACGCATTTTGCAGGTTATGGATACTCGCAACCAAGTTATTTTTACGCTGCTGTATGGTGCAGGTTTGCGCATTAATGAATGCTTGCGTTTGCGGGTTAAAGATTTTGATTTTGATAATGGCTGCATCACTGTGCATGACGGTAAGGGTGGGAAAAGCAGAAACAGCCTACTGCCCACGCGCCTAATCCCAGCAATAAAATAACTCATTGAGCAAGCGCGGCTTATTCAGCAAGACGACAACTTACAAGGCGTAGGGCCATCGCTGCCTTTTGCTTTAGATCACAAATACCCTTCTGCTTATCGACAAGCGGCGTGGATGTTTGTCTTTCCCTCCAGCACGCTCTGCAACCACCCGTATAACGGCAAATTATGCCGCCATCATCTGCATGACTCCGTTGCGCGAAAGGCATTGAAGGCAGCCGTACAAAAAGCAGGCATCGTTAGCAAGCGTGTCACTTGTCATACATTTCGTCACTCGTTTGCTACGCATCTATTACAAGCGGGGCGTGATATTCGCACTGTGCAAGAACTCTTAGGGCATAACGATGTTAAGACCACGCAAATCTATACGCATGTGTTGGGTCAGCATTTTGCCGGCACCACCAGTCCTGCGGATGGACTGATGCTACTTATCAATCAGTAAAAGTAGATAAATATCTTTATGTAGCCCTGAGTAGCCCCTGATACTTTTTATGGTGAAAAAGATAAACAATCATAGAGGGGATAAATATGAGCCAGTTCTACCATTGTTCAGATAAGTTTAAGCAAGATACTGTCAATCACAGTGACCATTCATGGTCATTACACTTCCTCCAGTTGCCAGACAATGCCTAACATAAAAACGCAAAAGCCCAAAAGTCAGAGCTTAGGTGTTCTAGGCGTTTTCTAAGCGCTGAAGAAATACGTCTTACCGTAGATTGCGTGCGTTTCTGAAGCACATTTTCCTTATACATGGCTTTATCCCAGGCAGCTTCATCAAGCTCTTGGAGTAACAAGCCAGTAATAATGCGACACTCTCGGGTTTGTAGCGAGCCGCTGGTGAGATCGGAGTTATAGCGGAAAGGGGTCATTTGTAATTATTTGTGGGTGGAGGATAGTTAACTTATTATTGTAGTTGGAAGAGGCTGCTTTCCAAACATTAGCACCTCGTAATGCTTGTTACTGTATATTAATTTATGCTCTTAGCGCATGTTAATGGGCTATTACAATGCATAATGTCCACATCAAGATAACTGTGGCTTAACACCTGTACAAGCGAAAAAAATCAATCACCTGTCCGGAAATACGGGATCACTGTAAAGTGTTGGTGAGGCAGTCTAGGAGGGGGATTTAATTTGGGATACTGATGAAAGGATTATGATCAGTTGGATATAGGATCGTACTAAGCTGAGCGGCAGGTTAGCTAGATTAGTTAACCAGATAAGTGAAATCTAGTTCCAAACTATTTTGTCATTTTTAATTTTCGTATTAGCTTACGACGCTACACCCAGTTCCCATCTATTTTGTCACTCTTCCCTAAATAATCCTTAAAAACTCCATTTCCACCCCTCCCAGTTCCCAACTATTTTGTCCGCCCACAATGATTGAAATATTTGAAAACAGTAATCCAACGGGTGATTGTTTTTTTGTACAATCTAAAGGAACTGTCAGTTCATTTGATGAAACTGTAAAACTAAGTTTTCCTGTTAAAACAATAAAATACGCATTATTATTTAACGTTCCTTTTTTTATATTTTATACATCCATACCATCAAATGAAACTAAATACATATGGTTACAAAAGTATGTGGAAATACACCTTAATAATAAAAATCAAAAATGGCAGCAACAAGAATCAGTGACAATCACATTCCCTGAAGAAAATGATCTATCCTCGAATATTGAAAAAGTAAATGAACTATTAACGAATCACCGCGCAACGTCACAAAGTTTAGCATTTCTAAAAGTATATGAAGAATTAGTGTTTCACGCTAGAAATGTTTTATCTGGTGAATTTGGAGTGGGTCATACTTGTGTTATTTACTGTTATAAATTAGTAAAATTAAATTGGTTAATTAATTATCTAGCATCTAATACTTGTGTGAATATCGAAAGAATGAGTATTTTCAATATGAAAGATGCATTTGAAGAAATTGCAAGTACAAATATTATTGACAATGAAAACAGGAACGTAATTACTGAACAATTAAAATTATTGAGCGAATTGAAACAAATTATTATATCAACAGAATCAAGAGAAGAACTAGGCTGTGAAAATTACGGTTTATTCCCATTTTAATTACATCAAGTGAAATAAACATGCGAAATCTAACGGTATGGACATTATCTGAAATAACAAAACTATTCGGAACCATTAATGAGCCGTTTTTCATCGAAAAGATATGCAGATTTACCGGACGTAGTGTAAATGATGTCCTCTCAAAATTATTGAACATGGGGTTGTGTGAAATAAACTATAAGGATAATAAGATATCTACGGCTAGGAATACTAATTTAAATCACCTCATTCCTCATTCATCATTTATTCCTAAATTATTAGAACTTGGTTGGATATATGAGTTATCAAACAGGGAGGAATCTCTTAAAGCCCCCAAGTGGTGGGTAAGTAATGATCAATTCCCTATGAGCAACACTAACGATTTGAATCGTAATGAAACAGTATGGGTTAATGAAGAAATTCATACAGTTATCTCCATGATACAAAACAAGATGAACCTAAGCTCAATCGCAGATAAGATACATAGAAATCAATCATCTATAACTACAATGTTAATGGATCTTGGTATTTTGGAATGCATTGACAAGCAAGAAATATTTTTGTCTGAAGTTAATGAAGTGAAACTTTCAAAGTATACATTTAATAATGCGCTTGTTCTTATTAATCATGGATGGGTTGTTACTAGCAATAATTTACATGCGCCTAATTGGTGGCTTGAAAACAACAAGGATAATGAGAATGTCCATAATATCCACTGCAATGAAAGTGAAAAAATAACCGGTAGTGACAGCAGACAATTGTATATGTTTGTTAAAACTGAATTAGAGGGTATCCTAAACACTATTCATGAAAATAAGCGTATCGACGAATTGTCAGATGTCACGTATTTGGGTTATACACTGTCAGACTTAACAACCTACATTGGTATTACTTCAGTTAGGGCAGGGCAGCTCACAAGGAACAATAAAACCCACATGAGTTATTTTATGGATAAACCTTATAATATAAAGAAAATGTTGATTAACTTTGGTTGGAAAGTTTCAGAGGATTCATTAGCAGCTCCTGAATGGTGGTCTAATGAAGAATAAATACACTACATTCATTCGGATCATTTTTTTAACCGTCATTTGTGTATATCCAGCATATATGTTAATTCGAAAAAGAAATATAATTGATATTTCAGTATTAATATTAACTGTTTTAATTGCATTAGTAGGCGATTTTGTTGAATCTATTCCGTTAATTGAATTGTCTAAGGTATTCGCATCATTCTTTCTTCTTACAATTTATGTATATTGCTATCATATCTATTTTGAACACTCTAAAAATCATATTGATTCAATCAGCTTTAAAACAGTTAATAATAAGATAGGACATCTTGTTTTTTCCAGTGACACTATATGTTATTTTTTGCCTTTAAAAATAAGTAGCCACTTTAATATGTTATGGTTTTATGGATATTTGAGAGCCATAACCATGCACCACCAAAATAGAAAGTGATACTTTTATGACTGTTTACTAAGAAAAAAGATACTACATAACGGGTACATTGCCTTTTTGATTTCTGAAGGCTGAAGGTCATGAACTTCATAAGTACCCTTATTATTGCACTTATCCTACGAATTCTTTACCTCGTATATCGTAAACGTAAGCCTAGTTTTTATACTGTCAGTTTGGTAATAATTTCACTTATTGTATGGTCCGTTAAATCCTACCTATTGGACTATTACATTATCCCTACATCCTCTATGGCACCGACATTGAAAGCTGGTGATCTCATTTTTGCAAAGCCGGTTGATGCGCAAAAAGAGCAATTGATGCGTGGGGATATCGTGATTTTCCGAGCTCCTGCATTCCCTTCATTCATTTATGTAAAACGCATTATCGGATTGGCTGGCGATACTGTCACTTATACCGATGATAAGTCGGTCCAGATCAACGGAAGGATGATCGGGCAGCTAAACCTTCATAATGACCATACGAGTACCTATCAGGCGCTTCAGGAACGTAATGCGCAACAATATGAGTACGTCATTGATAACCGTAAACCATTCGTTAAGCCAATTTATACACAATGGGTAATCCCTGATGGATATGTTTTTGTTCTTGGCGATAACAGGGATCACTCATGGGATTCACGGTTTTTTGAAAATGCGGTTGGAACTCCACGGCATTTGCGAGGGCTTGTTAAAAAGGAACTTTTGATAAGCCGGTATTTAGCCACGGCTTTTACACTTGAGTTTATGAAAAGCGATTTTGATATAGGGGAGAATAGCTTAAAAGTAATTTCTGAAGCTCAAACGGCAGAGGGGAATGATGGGGATAAATAGAAGCTGTATCGCATTAGTTTGCTTTTTCTTGTCCTCTTGTGGTTCTACCACAGGGGCGATCACTACACACGAGCATCTTGTGACGCAAGCCGCACAAGATAAGCATGTCAGTTCTGGTGGCTTCGACAGAGTAGCTGATACCTATGTACTGGCAAGAGAGATTACTGGTCTTGAATCCAACGAAATAAAGCAACTCTATGAGGTGAAGGGGAGTGGCAACACATTAATAAAAATTGATATGGCATCTATACCATGCTCGATATTGCTTAAAAAGAACACAAGTCAAAGTAGTGAGATTTGGCTTATAACTGATATGGGTTGCAATGAATATTTATAAAATCTCAGTAATCAGCTCCCTTTTATTTTCTTCTATGTCATACAGCAAACCTGTTTTTATAGGAGATTCACTTACCTATGAGATAGCTAAAGGGTACAGCACAATCCAAGCTGTTGATGCTCGATACAAAGTAGGTAGCGGATTATCCACAAAGAAGATCCTTGATTGGCAGAGATACGCAGAGCAATTCAGTTTTGAAAAATACGATACCGTTTATGTGATTCTCGGTACTAACGACCATGTTCAAATATCAGAAAAAGAAAAGTACACCTCTAAAGTTCGGCATTTTATCCAAACCATAAAAGCCAGAAACCAAAATGTGATCTGGTTACTTCCTCCAACCCTTAAAGACCCCGCCAAAAACAGACTATTAGATAACACTCGGCAAGCCATAATGACGGCTTCGCAGATAGAGGGGATCACCACCGTAGATACACGAACGGTTCTTGGTGAAACATACAAGGATGTCATAGATGGGACAACAGTTCGCACAAAGGATGGAATACATATCACTCCGAACGGAGCCTTACTTACTGTGACACAGCTACTATTTTAGTAAATTGGAATGTTGTAATGAGAAGAAAGCGTAGATTTAAGAAACGAAATCCCTATGTAACTAATATGAATATTGCTTTTATATTCTATATGACCACTCTGGTATTTCTTAGATTTGATTCTATTGCGAGAGTTTTAACTTTAGTAATACCTTTATTTGCTGTTTATATATTGTCACCTAGCAGCAAAATATTGCGGTTACACAAGAAAAAGAAACCTGAATGGGCTTCAGTGGGAATCAAAAGAAATGCCCCTCTATTAAACCCTCAAGTTGCATTAGTGATAATTGCTGTTACCGCAATAACTGTATTTTTTCTTCGTTATGATCATGTGATAACAACGAAAATCATACAACTGATATGGGGAGATATTAAAACAGCATATGCTGATATTTTCGGGAAAAGCAGTGCGAATAAATTATTCTCTCTGAGGAATATCCCAGTTTGTACATATTATACATTCCATATATTACGCTCGTGCGTTGCATTTCTGCTCGTGGCTTATTCTGCAAGTGTCTATTTTCGTTATAAACAACAAACTATGTTTAAAAAGGTACTTTTTAACGCCACCTATCATGAAGATGCATTGCAATTTATCCGAGAACTATCATGGAGAGAATTTGAGGAATTTATAAGAGAGTTATTCAACAGCCTTGGGTACAGAGCTACTGTAACTAATTATGGTCCAGATGGTGGGAAAGATATCATTATGGAACGTGATGGAATCAAAGTTTTCGCTCAATGCAAACACTGGAAATCTGACAATGTAGGTGTTGCTATCGCTCGTGAAATGGTTGGTGTACTAGAAGCAGAACCCGAATTTAAGCATGTATTTCTAGTCACATCAGGTAAGTTTTCTAACGATGCAGTTCTATACAGTCACAGAACATCCGACCGTCTGACACTCATGGATGGAAAAATGATAGCCGATAAATTATTGCTGTTAAGAAAGTAATTTATTGCTGTTAAGAAAGTAATCCGCTTTTAGAACCATTGCGCCCTATTCGTAGGGCGTAATTCTATAACATATAGCAGATACACGTAACACAGATTATTGAGGCTCAAAATGACGGATGTTTCTTCCAATACTAAAAAAAATGAAAGTAAAAAAGGACTTGGTTTTCTTCTGAATAAAAAATCCATGATTGCAGTTGCAGTTTCAGCGGGTGCAATAGCAGCATTTGTTTTACTAAAACCAGCAACAGACGCGACAGAAATTGATGTTAATTATTATAGTGACGTTGAAACCTCTATTCCTGTTTTTAACAATCCAAAAGAGGCAGAACCAGAATCGAACAGTGCCGAGAACGTAGCTAAAACCGATTCTCCGACATCTGAAGCTAAATCCGACACTGTTACAGGTGACGTAGCTAAAACGCTTTCAGAAGCAGTAGAGGAACATTCTGGCGATACAGAAAAACAGAATCCATCTGATAGCGAACAAAGCATTAATGACATGCTTGAGCATGTTAGCGAAGCAGCTACTTCAGTAGTGGAACACACTCAGGCATTAAGTACCAATTTTACAGGTCAACCACCTGCACCGGCAGCTCAGGAACTCAGTGATGTGTATTACAGCAATCAGGCTCCTACTCAGCAACAAGACTTTAAAAACGTATTCGATGCAGCGTTGGAAGAAAGAAACAAACGTCTTGAAATTGACCAAAACCTCGACTATGTAGGGAAGCAATTAACGATCCCCTACGCTCCAAATTCACAAACTAAAGTTTATCTATACCGTAATTTTTCGGTGAAAATTTTCCTACCTGCACAACCCGAAGCCGTGAAAGAGCTTAATTATTTCATCAATGGCTCTGACCATGACGATCATTTCGATATCAAATTATTACCAAATAATATTTTGCTTTTATCGAAAAAACCAAGTTCTGAAGTGTGGGGCGGCACAGACTTATTCATCACTCACGGTAAGCAAAATTATACATTTATATTACTGAGCGCGAAAAACCCAGATGAAAGAACTGATTCTATTCACTATGAAAAGTAAGCGCGCACACCACCAGTAAATGATCGTTAACTCTCCCAAAACCACCTTACAGCCCCTTTTGGGGCTTTTTGGATTCAAAATGGAAAAATACACGAGTCTGAGAACAATAGCTGACGATATTCAGATGTACCCATATTCATATCTTTTATGCCGTCAATTATTAAAAGAGGAATACATCGAGGGCGAGGCTGTGATTGGTATCTATAAGAAAGAACTGGTCCAAACTCCGGAGACAGAATTAGCTTACACGAACAGTATTTTGCAATACTCATGGATCGAGACAAAGGCTCATACCATCATAGACCCTTTAATTGATTTCCGCGCCGGAAACCAAGCGGTTAACCTTAACGAAAGAAGCAAAACTGCAAATTATCATGCTGGCGTAAATCCCTTGAAAATTACGAAGGAATTACTTCCAAAACATCGTTGCTCTGATGAAGTGTTTACACTCATGAGAGGAGCTGAATCAGAGGCTATGAGGCGAATTTTAGGTCTAGAACAAAACCCCAATGGGATCACAATGACTGAAGCGGCTTATATAGCAAATTATCATACGTGCAATTACCTAGGGTATGATAGAATTATTTTGAATTTTTTTATTAAACACAAATTAACATCAATCCTAATAAACGAATAATTGTGACTTTGTTCACGTGCAAAATAAAACAATATAAGAGTAAATCATGCCAGATTTAGAATACTACTTACTTTCCCCTGCTTCACACAAAGGCGTAGAAAATGAACATGCAAATTCAGGTAGAATGTTAGACCGATATTTGAATACTAATGGTCGTTGGAGTGCTTTTCCGCCCAAGAAAAACATTAGTTTATTATATTGGAACTCAAGAGATGAAATATTAAAATCCGCTGAAATTGCAATTAACTCGGGGCGAAATGTGCATATTTGTAAAATATCAACAACTGAAAAAGTAAACCAAGATAGAATGATTAATTACAACGAAAATCATTTGTCCTGCCTAACAGGATATATAAAATAACTACTCGTGAGATTACATGCAGATATGTGTAATATATCTGCATTTGATTATTTATTTTGTAAATTTAAAATTAATATTTTTTCTTTCCTTTTTTATAATTTTCTTCTTTTCTTGCTCTATAAACTCACTTAAAAAGGTATAAAATTCCTCCGGATTCTTTTTAACCGTTTCCTTTAATAAATCATAAGCCTCTTGATTATATGGTGTGTAATTGGTTAGGAGTTGGTCTAAATATTCCGTTTTATTATTTGCAACTCTTACCCCATATATTCTATAAATAATATATCCAGCCAGAATTGACAAAGGAAAAGAAAAAAATAAACTTATCTCAAACTTAATAGATAAAACTAGCAGAAATATAAAAAATACTGCAATAGCCGGTCTAAATGTTAAATTAGCCAATTCACGATTAACTTGCACCTCATCTTGTTCAAAGCACCGTTGAATCTGCATAAGGCTTGATTTCTTTGTTTTTGACATAATACTCTCCTTTATTAGTTTTGATTCGCTATGATTTATTATCATCAAATAGTTGTCAGATTTACTTGGTCTGAGTTAAAAACAAATGAAGTTCATCCGGTGTAACTATTGGAATAGTTCTTTTTTTATCCTTTCTGTACTTTATTAATGAGATTATTTCCATAATTACCATTGATACAGATAAGGCTTTCGTGGCTCTTGTTACTGCAACATATAACAAATTTAATTCATCATTAATAAATATTAGATTCTGTTTTTGTTTTGGTGTTTTCTCAATATATTCAACTAATGAAACATAATCATCATCAATCTCAATATATTCCCATTCAAGTCCTTTCGATGAATGTGCAGTTACAAGCGTTAAATCAGCATCATTGTAATTATTAACTGCTGCTTCTTTAATTTTATCAACCAGCTCTAGAATATCAGGCTCATTTTCAATTAGATGTATCGTCCTTTTCAATGTATTGTCGCCTGAGTTCTCTGCAACGCTTACAACGCGATTCCAATTGGGGTAGTCATATAAAAATGCTTTTCTCTTTATCATTTTAGTATTGCCGATATACAGATAGTAAAAATCAGCAATATCGTCTAAAGCATACCTATCAATACCACCTACGAAGAACACTTTTTTACCACATCTTCCAGCTTCAATTGCATTGATCAACACAGATAGATTGGTGCGTGAAATCACTGTTCTAGGGAAGATATTCTTGACTTCAGCTTTACTTATGAGCCTATCAGTAATACCGGTCGTTTTAAGGCTAACAGTCTCCCCTTTTAACATCAGTATGGCATTTGCTATAGCAGCTACACATCGTCCAAACCGATAGGACGTAGTTAAACGCAATATCTGAGCTCCATCACGTACAGATGCATCTAGGGCATCATTTGCCCCACGCCACCGGTTGATCATCTGGTGCGTATCACCAACAAAGATTCGTTTGCACTCACATTTATCAAGCATTGCCTTCGTTACTAAGTTGGCATCCTGTGCTTCATCAAACAAAATTATGTCGAACCATGTATGCAGGGGAGGGGCGACCAACTGGAAATATTTTATGTAAAAGTCAGGGGGGGCAGGAAAATCACTTTGAGGGTCAGCCTGTAATTCAAAAATGAGTTTTGCATTTTCTAAAGCGCTTTTCCGAACATTATCAGCATGTTTTTTACCATTGCTTGTGTTCTCTGTTGGAACGTGATGTATCTGTAAAGAATAATCATCAGACCTATAAAATTTATTTAAAGTCTCGATTATGAGAAATTGCAATTGAACAGATGTAATGTTTAGTAGCCTTGCCACATCGAATCCATTGAAATTAAACTTCATTTTGTATTTCAAATTCTTCAAATACCGATATGCCATTGCATGAGTGGTGATCACTTTGGTATTAGAAGGAAATTTTTGTGATGCTTCTGTCTGTATGCCTTTGTTGTAGGCTAAGTACAAAATACGTTTATCCGGATTACGCTTTGCCAATTGAGTCAATATGAAGGTTTTTCCAGAACCTGCATAAGCCTGACAACAAATATACTTTTCTTCTGAGGCTAAAATTGCTTCTTGTTCTTGAGAAAGAGTGATTTTTGGCATACCTTTCAATCCATTACTATTCGCAGGAATGGAGAATATCATAGAAATGAAGCGACTTTAGAGGGTAATGAAATTCTTAAGGGAGCGAAATTTATAATAATAAAGCCGTATATAAATACGGCTTTCTGTATAACGAGATTTTATTTGCCAATTATAAAACTGGCAGTGCAGTGGTCACTGCTACTGATGAAGTCATGATACCGTTGATGATATCCGGTGCGTAGTACAGACCAATTGCCGCACCAACCGCCACTGCAAAGGTCATTAACGACTGACGAACAACCGCCGCCGCAATACCAACAACGACAATCAGACCCACTAACACACGTCCTAATGACCCCTGCATATATGCAGTGATTTGCATCCATACTTCTTTGAAACCGGACTGTTCGGTTCCTTTGCCATAGGCGAACATAACTGCCAATGCCGCTACACACAACACAGCTAAAACTACGAAAAGCAGTTTTTTGGTATCAATTTTAGGCATGGCACATGTTTTTACTAATTGCATATCTAACCCTTCTATATTTACAGTATTAAATTGACAGCAAACTACTATCAACGTGGATTTTACATTTACTAATTAATATTTATCTTTTGAAAGGTTGCTAAAACGAATTGGTTTTATTGTGATTTTTTCATCATGACTTCGATGGTGTTTACAAACATATCCATTGGTACAGCACCTTCTATCACACGTTTTTCTCCTGTTTTATTATCAACTATTACCGTTGTAGGAGTGCCTGAAACACCAAGAGCTCGACTTTCTGCCTTGTCTTTATCTAAAGTTAACTTTACAGAATCAGTTTTAAGGCATGTGTTATACGCAACAGGGTCTAACTCAAACATTCCGACCATATCTGCGGTAGCAAAATCAATTTCATGATTCCCCCACATTGAAATGATCTTCCAGTGATTGTCAGTGTTTTGAGCGCCAGCGCAGAGCATTTTCACGGCATAATCCGTAGCATTCGGCTCGTGGAATGGTAGAGGGCTGTTTTTCCATTTCCAATTGACTAAGCCACCGTTCGCCTTATCAACTAATGTTTTAGGAGTAGACGCGAAACGTTGGCAATATGGACATTGGAAATCCATATATGTTACAAGCGAAAATCTTGCGTTTTCATTGCCATACGTTAGTGTGTTGGAATCAAGCTGGACCTGAGAAAGATTGAGATCTGGTTCTTCAGGTTGCGCTTCAGGCTGTTGCACCGGCTCAGTATTTTCGGACAGAGACAAAATTTTGCTTAAAGACTGATTTACACCCGCACTTTCTGTTTTTATATGATTTTGAATAGTAATTGACGAAGCCAATAGTGCATTCGTTTCCTTTAACTCACTTGTGGTTAAATAGGTACTGGTTATTCCTACGCCAACCATTGTAGTTAAAAGCGCAATCACTGATTTTTGATACGTTGATAATTTATTCATAATGAAAAATACCTTTCTACTTTATTGCAGGTGATGGTTCGTTTTGGTTATTAATATAGATTTTCATCCGGTAGTTTTTGAGAGAATCGGGTTCTCCATTTTGCAAAATAGCCAATTCTTCATTAGTTAATTTATGCTCCGGATCTGAACAGTATTTTTCTTTAATACGAATATATTCATTTCGAGAATTTCTATTTTCAGGTGTTTCCTTCAGAAAATAGCTTCGTGAATTTTCTCCGCAAAACGATGGTAATTCGGGTTTGGCATATATGTGCGATGAACTACTGCGAGCCAAACTACTTATTAATAGGTCTGTATGAAAGCTACGGTCCACAGGAATATGCTTTTTGCCTTGGTCGTAGATCTCGTATGGTGATGCAATAACGTGCCTGTACCCTTGTTGTCGCAATGATGCTCCCCCCCTATTCGTATCTTTCCAATTTTCACGATAGGTATAGTCAGCAGGATAAGTAGCTGTTACTGCTTTTCGGGCAATTCGCTTATCAATTACGTCATTGGCTGTACCGCCATAACCCGATTCAATGCTAATTGTGGATGTTTTTACATAATTTCCGCACCCAAATATGGGCTTATCTGCGCTACTGCAACCTGATAAGGATGTCGCAAGCAGACAACAAAATATAAATGACTTTTTCATCTAAGTTCCTCACTGAAAATCGTGGTGAGTATGAACTATTTAGGTGCAGTTTTTCCCGATATAACAATGCAAAACGGTTCTAATTATGAAATTGCAAATTTAAAAACAGGTAACATTGTTGCATCAAAAAATCCTAAAAATTTAGAGAAGCAGGTTCACCGAATGTTTATAAATTGGTTAAAATCCATACTGAAATCAGGGAAAGATCCCTTCTCGGTAGATGTGTCAACATTGCCAGATATGCAGGACTCACAGCATTCCATACTTCAAAAAGGTGAGATTGAAATTCCGGATGATATTAAATCTCAAATAGAAACATTCAAAATGCCGATTGGATATCCGCCAAAAATTGAAGGATATCCTGCAAGAATCAGCGGAAAACAATTGCTGATTAAAACCCAAGCGGAAATGATCACAAAAATCAAAAGAGAAATGCAAATCGGTGAGCTATTTGATGAATTGGTCATGCCACTACTATGTAATACTGCTGATTTTATACACTTACTACCGGCTTCTGAAGCACATCACCACAGAGCTCAAGGAGGGCTTTTACGACACAGTTTAGAAGTCTGTTACATCGCAGTTAAGCACACAAAGACCACTGACTTTGATAGCAATGAAACCCCTGAAGAACGGTCTGCTAACGCTTTGAAATGGCGTCTTGCAGTGGCTGTAACAGCATTACTGCACGACATTGGTAAACCAGTGTCTGACTATGAAATTTGGGATCAGACTGGTGTATATCAGTGGAAACCGAGTGGAAAAAACCTGTTTCATTGGGCTGTTGAACACGATATAGAAAGATATTTTTTACAGTGGAACAAGAAAAGGCATAACAATCATAGAATTATAGCACCTTCGCTTATTGAAAAAATTGTTCCTGCGAAAGTGATAGAACTACTTCAGCAAAATAGTAAAAACCTATATTTCAAAGTTATAGAGGCAATTTCTAACAGCGATAACATGGAACTGGCGGATAAAAAAACAATCAATGGCAATCAGTTGTTTAATATTCTGTTACTCGCAGACCGAGCCTCTGTTGCAAATGACCTTAAATTGACATCAGGTGATGCGATACGCGCTGCCGGTTCTGGTGTATCAACTATTCAGCGTCTGGTTGATACTATGCGCCAATTTATATCATCAGGTCGTTGGACCCCAAACGTTCCTCCTAGTCCGATTTGGTCAACGCCAGATGGGGTCTACATTATTTGGGCTAGTGCCGCTGAAGAATTATGCAAAGAGATAAAAAACCTTGGAATTTTTATCCCACAATCAGCAGATAGTTTAGGTGAGATACTATTAGCTCATGATGTAATCATTGAAGCGCCAAGAGGTTCACTCTATTGGAAGATTGCACCAAAAAAGTTACTCAAATCAGCGTCGTTTATAAAAGATCCAGACACGTTCTTTTACTGCGTGAAATTAGCTTCAGACGAATTACTATTTGGCGAAAATATAAAGCCAACACATGCATCTGTTTATGTCAAAAACGAAACGAGTTGGGTTAGTTTTGAACCAAAAACAGGAACTAATGTAGAAATCACAGGTGAAAAAACTGAACCAACTATCGTAAACAATGATTTTAAGCATCAACCGATTGATATTGTAGATAAAATAATAAATGATACACCTCCAGAATCTGATAATGTAACTAGCATAATGGAAACGCTTGAAGAACTAGCCATTATCGAGCCGGTATGTAATGAACAAGCCGTTGAAGTACCTGAAGTTCAAGTTATAGCAGCATGTGATCTCAAGATACAGGGTGGTGATACACTGCCAGTAGGCAATCCTGCTTCTGAGATAACCCATAAACACAGCCTAGGGTTAAAAGAACGGATTATTGCCATGAGTAAACCGTCAGTAGCACTACCAATGAAATCACTGACTGATATACCAGTAGCTACTCAATTATCTGAGCAGAAATCATTGTTTGCAGACGTGAAACTTGATGACACCGACTCCGTAGAGATTACAACTCAAAAGGGTATGCATAGTGATATCTATATTACAGCTGATCTTCATATCAGAGAGGCTTTTGAAATATATCTATTAGGGCTTTCAAAAAAACAGTTAATTAGCAACATAAATCAAAATCACTTACTGGTTGATGATAAACTCGAAATACCCTCGGCATGGAAAGCCAGAAGCCCTCAAGCATCGCGTTCTAAAGATGATGAAGCGCTGGTGCTTTTAAGATCAAATTTCTATCTTGTTTTGAAAAAAGAATTACTCATTGATGTATTTATCATCACTGGATTTTCTGAAATTGAACAAATGTTAAATCCAGTCATTCCTGACTTAGCAACTTCATTAATTGAAGATGTCATATTTTCTATTCACAATGAAAACGACATTTCAGAAAACCAATTTAAAACGATTCAATATATAGAGTTGAGTCGGACAGAACTTATTGAAATATCTGCTAAGTTGGGGGTGTCTCAAACGACATTCAAACAAATCATGGCTGTTAGGTTTGAAAGCTACAACAGCCATTTTGGACTTCAATTTATGCGAGAAAAACAATGAGTGATTGGAAACATTTAATGCCATTTCGTACTAACTACGAGATGTATGAAGTTTGTGGTTGGGGAACCGGTGTATTAGCTACGGTCGGTGTTGGTACATATCTATCAATGCCTCTAACTGCTACGCTATCTGCTGCTGCGATACAAAGCATTTTCGCTATGAAATCATTGCCAAATGCAATTAAAATTGCAGTCTTGCATAAAAACCTAAAAACCAGACCGGCTCCTACGTTTACTTCAGCCTATGATGTTGTCAAAGAAATGATGAACAATCGCGACACGACATTGATAGGTAAAGGCTTTACATGGCGGCATGAGCATGGACAACGGGCATATGAAATTTTAAAAAGTGGTGTTGCTGACAGGTTTTTACCTAATGATCATGAAAGCATGGGGCACGGTTGGATTCATAAATTAGGGAATTCAAATGAGTGGATCAGCGTACCTGACGACTTAATGACGCTACATACGTCATTAACTGGTACTACGGGTTCCGGTAAAACGACTCTTTACAAATTACTTATTCTGCAAGCTGCTTTAAAACGGCAACCTCTTATTCTAATTGACCCTAAAAATGATGAGGAACTTGCTGATTATATGTACAAGTGCATGAAACTAATGGAACGAGAAGATGATTTTTATTATCTTTCCATTGCACACTTGGATAAATCCAACCGGATTTCACCAATATCAAATTATTCCAACTCAACTGAAGTAGCCAGCCGTATTATTTCCGTTATCCAGAAGGCTGATAACACAACTGATCCATTTATTTCATTTGCGACAATGACGTTGACAACTATTGTGCAGTTGATGAATTTCGCAAACGTAAAGCCTACTCTTGTAAATATAAAAGCACAGCTTGGTACTAATTTGGGTAATTTTGCTGAATTACTTGTTAAAGCAATCGACAAATTAGGATATGAGCTATTTCCTGATGTATACGACTCACTTCTTGATCGTAGACTAGAACATCAATCAATGACTAGAACGACAGGAACTATCGAGAACCATGCCGGAATAAGAATCACTATCTATCTGAATGATATTGCAAAAATTAAGGAATATACATTCATTAAAAGTGGAATTGACCTATTTCAGCATAATCGTGAACATTTCCAAAAGATGATATTAACGGCACTACCTGTATTAAGCATGTTAACTAGTGATGGGTTAGATGAAGTATTGTCACCGTCCAGTGAGAATATTGATGATGAAAGAGTCATTACTAATATGAAAGATATCATCAATACAAACGGGATGATGTATTTAGGGCTTAATTCTCTTGCTGATGGTGATAAAGGAAACGCTGTTGGCTCAATATTTCTAAGCGATATCACTGCTGTTGCGGCTGATATTTATAACTATGCAAAACCGCGCGGTGAAAAGAAACGCGATACAAATATTCTTATTGATGAAGCTGCTGAAGTTATCAACGATCAGGTTATTCGGCTTCAAAATAAAGGGAGAGGGGCAGGGTTTAAGTTATTCATTGCCTCACAGTCTACCACTGACTACGTTGCTACCCTTGGCTCTGAAGCGAAAAAAGAACAAGTTAGTATAAATGCGAACCATAACATTGCATTACGGACTATCAATATTCAAGGTCAAAAAGATTTAATAGAAAGAATACCAACTACAAATTTCAAGTACATCCAAAGAGGGCATGGTACGAGTTCGGGGGAAGATCCAGAAAAAATCACCGGAAGTATTGGTGAGCGATTGATGGAGGTTGAGAGTGAGTTATTTCCTCCACAACTATTAGGAAACCTCCCAAATCTAGAGTTTTGCGCTATTTTAAAAGCGGGGAATATATGTAAAGGTCAAATTCCAATTGTACAATTACCAACCAGCGAAAAAGAAGTATTAAAGTTAAAGATGCTAATCAAAGAATTTAATAAGGCACGTTAAATGGATAATATTGTCCCAGAGTATGAGTTTAGATCCAATGCAAGCGACATATATTTTGCTCGTTTTCTTCTCCAGTGGAATATTTGTAGCCGTCAGATCATATTGATGCTTCTATCTATGAAGGACACTGAATTTGAAACCATTTTCTGTGACTACTTCAACGAACAAATTGAGAAATATTATCAAAGAAAAAAAACTGATTTGAAGATTTCAGATTGGGACAATCTAGCAATAGTCATTTCAAAATCCATAATTTTTCTTTCAAAGTTAAATAACACTTCGCCTTTAGATGAATATCACAAGTATAAATTCCCTGAAAGGTTAGATAATAGCGTTATTTCCAGTTTCTAAAGAGGTTATTAATGTCAGCCGATACACAATCTAACGGTAGCTCAATTAAAAAACTGTTACTTACGGTAACAGTTTTACTCATTATCATGTCATTGTTTATCCCTGCTGAATGGTATAAATCAAACATGGTTAGCGAGTTAAAAATGGGCGAATTGATTACTGGTAAAAGTGGTTTTCATAGCCAGATTCTCCCATTTGCCAATGAGTTATATAATGACTTTTTTGTTCAAACCGGTATCAACTCTGCGTTAACAAATTACTATGCACCATTGCCAGTGTCAGCTGATCCGCTGGAGCAAACGTTTAACAATATAAGTGGGATTTTCTATCCATTTTTCATTAACTTAGCGAAAATGATAAATTACCATAACTATATGATTGTATATCGTATGGCTCTTTTATCATTTTGGTTGCCGTTCTTTTGTATCATTTTAGTACCCTCACTCATTGCCGGTGTTTGCAGATGGAAGCGGAAGCAATACGACTTCTCATATGTATCACCCTTTTTAAACAGACGTAGTATGAAGCTCATAGGGTTGACTGTTTTCTTGGTTGCAGTATCAATTTTGATACCACTGCCCGTACCACCAGTTATAAATGCAGTCATGACATTATTTGTTATACCGACTTCCATTATTTTAATGATCAGTAACCTCCCTAAGCAAATCTAAAAACAATCATCATTGTTTTAATACCCTTCTGCCAAAAAAAACCCCGATAGATTGGTACATTATGCCTCTGTCGGGGGGTCCTATGCTTAATAAATCCAGTCATTTAATTACGTCAGTTTTAGCGAGTATTTTTGTTTTCAATATCATTACGTTGGCTGTCAATTTTCATTTGTCTAACACGCTTAGAACATTTAATAGCGATATTTCAAAAGTCACATTGAGCTCTGTCTATCTTGAAGATGAAAGCGAACTTGTATTGAAGTTATTTGAGCTCACTAAAGATGAACTCGAAGCGACTAATCAAATGCCACAAAGGAAAATGATTTCTCGTAGCGATTTAATAGAACTTGGTCAGAAGAAATGAAAAAAATAACTTTTACACACGTCAGTGTTGTTGCTCTTGCAGCATTAACTGCTTTTACGGGTACGAAAACATACTTTTTAAATGCTGATATGAATGAAATTCAGATAGCAGTTGACAGTATTGAAATACCTAAAATAGCCAATGATGATGATTTGGCGAACTTTTTTAGCACGTATATCGCTGCAACTGGTTATAAACCAACAACTCTAAAAACACCTGAACAAATCTCAGAGAGCAATAAAAGTACACTCGAACAACCGTCACCAACGAATGATCGCGTTTACGGGAACATAAATGCACCATTTTTATTGATTCACTATTCTGATTTTGAGTGTCCGTATTGCGGTCAGGAGTTTCCTGAATTACTCGATTTCGTTGATTCATCCGGCGGTAACGTAGCTCTTGTGTTCAAACACACACTTGGTCATGGTCAACGCTCGCTGTATCTATCAACGTTGACAGAGTGTGCATATGCGCAAAAGGGTAATTATGGTTTTTTTGAAGTTGCGAAATTCATTTTCGATTCTCAACGAAGTGGCGGATTTAGCACGCCTATTGCTCAATTAGCAAGTAGTTATAGTCTCGATGAGACAGTGTTTCAGAGCTGCGTAAACAGCAATAGCAGCAACGCGAAAATTTTATTCGATACACAAGAAGCCATTGGTCTTAACTTTGACCGAACTCCAAGCACTATCGTTTCATATCAAGAAAAAGCGGTTCCGTTACAAGGCGCAGTTCCATTAAACGAAATCAAAGCAGTAATGGGACAGTTAACACAAGTCAATTAGTTGATATATAAGGTATTTAAAATGAGTAAGGTAGTAAATATATCTCACAGTGTTGATGATCCACCTAAGCTATTTTTCTGGACCGTTGACGAGCTATTTCCATTCATGGTCATGATCGGTATTGGAGTTTTTACTGGAAAATTATTAACCATGATCGCGGTTGGCGTTGTTCTTAGCAAGATATATGGACGTTTTCTTGATAAAGCATCTGATAAATATTTAGCCCATTTGGTCTACTGGCGATTTGGCATCGGTGACAACAAAATTACATTTATTCCTGATTCATTTGACAGAGAATTCTACTGATGAAATTTTTCAAAATGACAAAAACAGTTTCCAGATTACAGGAAACATCAAAAGTCCTATCACTATCTAATTTATGCACTGGCTTCATTGCGATTGGGTTACTGTTACTTCTGTACGGAAAGAATGAAAAGATCATTATTGTTCCGCCTAACTTACAAACAACTGGCTGGATTGATGAAAATGAAGGTTCTACGGCATATATGCAATCGTGGGCGAGTTATATCGCAACGTTACTTGGCAACACTAATCCCTCATCAGTAAATTTCGTTAAATCCTCATTAGCGCCGTTTCTTTCTCCCAATAGCTACCAACGGATCATGCTAAGTATTGATGATGCAATCAGTCAGATAAATCGTGACCGTGTATCACTGTCATTTACACCAACTCGCATTTCAACAGACCCGAAAGCGAAGGGCGTCTACTTTGTCGAGGGTTCACAAGAAGTTAAAAGTGTGACAGGGAGAACTACGACTAAGACAGTTCATTACATTGTCACAGTTTATATTCGTGGCTATAAGCCCGTTATCGAAGATATTCAATTAAAGAATGGGGATGCATATTTGCCGACTTATGAGCAGGAAGCAAACGGCGGTGTGTTACCAGATGATTCACAGTCTAAAGAAATTATCGAAGGAAGTAGAATAAATGATTAATTATCAGGCGAAGTTCAATTGTAAGGTTTTGCTTCTTTCACTAGCTTTGAGCTCATTCGCTTCAGCGAAAACTATTTCTGTCTATGGTCAGGATCAACAACCTTCAGGCGGTGCTGAGAATCAATCCAGCTCGATTAAAGAGATTGCTTCAGACGACCTAAATATTCAACCGGTGCCATCGTCTGTCATTTCATCAAAAGCTAAAACTAATTCCCGTATGACATACACAATTCGTTCAGGTGAAAACACGTTAATTCCAGTCTCGTTAGGACAACCTAACAGAATTGTTACACCGTTTTCAGAACCGGTTGTTCAAACGATAAAAAAGAATGAAATAAAAATAAGACAGGAGGGTAATGTAATTTACTTTACTGCATTCAAAGATAACCCTGTTGCTATGTACATCACGAATAAAGGTGATGAAAGTAAAGCAATCTCATTATCCCTTCACCCACAAAAAAGACCACCTGTTGAAGCAACCCTTCTTTTAGAAAAAGATGATGGAAACATGGCTGTATATAACAGCGGTAAGTATTACACCCCCACAGCCTCGGGTAATAAGGACGTGGCGGATAAATGGGAAAAAAGTGACTCATACACTCGTACCATTACTAAATTACTCAGGAGTGTTGCATTAGGTGATGTACCCGCTGGCTATGAAATTATGGGGATCAATAATGCTGGCATTTCTATACCTAATTGCGCGTTCAGAACAAATAGCCCACAAGATAATATCAAATACACCTTCAGCGAAGGGCAGTATCTGTCCGGCAGTAATTTCGGCGTAATAATTGGTGTAGCGAAAAACGTTGGTAACACAACTGTCACTGTTGATGAGTCACTGTGTACGCACCCAAGATTAGCGGCAAGAGCACTTTGGAGTAATAACACGTTAGAACCACAGCAATCTACTGAGGCTTATTTTGTAATTCGTAAATCTAATACGGCAGAGGAAACACGTTCTGAAAATTCTCGCCCTCGTTTAGCGGAGTAATGCATGTCTATCAAAGACCAATACGAAAACCTGAGCCCCAAACAGAAAAAAATAGTCTTATGGGGTGGGGGAGGGTTATTACTGGTAACTGCTTTGTATTTTTTAACCAGTGAACCTGATTATCCAACTGCTGTATCGGCTGTGAATAATAAACCAGTGACAAATTTACTCACTAATGCTGACACGCAGGGCGTTAGCCAAGAATCAATCGCCGCTGATTTGCGACGAATTGATGACAGAATTGATAGCCTGTTATCAGTACAAGAATCGTATAAAAAGGAAGTTACACAACTGTATGCTCAACAAAAAATATTAGAGAATCAAAAAAATGATCTTGCTACTGAGCTAAAAGAACAGCTTGATAAGCAAGTAAAAGAGAAGATGAACACACCGGATTATACGAATAGTTTCTCCAATACCGGCAGATCATCAAATCAGGTGGGAGGTGGTCGTAATCTGAATGATGTTTATGAAAATGATATACCGTACAGTCCGAACACAACACAGGAAGCAAATACGTCCGGATCAGATGAAGAATACCCTGAGCTGACGACCTATGATGGTACAAATAATCACGACTCAGAATCCAAAGCGAATAATACATTATCAAAATCCGAAACGGATGCAAATGTGAGCCCTGAGCTGGAAGGAACGTACTTACCGGCTGGCTCTATTATTTCCACAGTTGCTTTGTCAGGGATGGATGCACCCACAGCGAAAGCGGCAAGAGAACACCCTTATCCAATGTTAGTGCGAGTGAAAAGAGAAGCCATTTTACCTAATAACTACACTGCGGATATTCGTGATTGTGCAATTATTAGCAGTGGCTATGGCGAGCTATCATCAGAACGTGCCTACTTACGCAGTAACACGATCTCCTGCATCAGAGAAGATGGGGCAGTTATTGAAGCAACCTTTGATTCGTATGCCGTCGGAGAGGATGGGAAAATCGGTATTCGTGGGCGCTTAGTAACAAAACAGGGGCAATATCTTGCGAAAGCGCTTATTGCAGGATTTCTTCAAGCTGGCTCGGAAATGTTCAGTGTTCAGCAAATTCCGTCTATCACGTTAACACAGGACGGAATAGGACCAACACAGTCACCTTATCAACAAATTAACAGCAATAAGGTACAAGGTGCAGCAATGAAAGGCGTAGGCAGCGCACTCAATCGGTTAGCTGACTTTTACATGGATATGGCACAAGACCTGTTCCCTGTAATTGAAATTGACCCTGCCAGATCAATAGATTTTGTTGTCACAAAAGGCGTTCAACTTCAATTCAGACAAACTAATTAAAATACGGACTTACTCTATGAAATTTTTACTATTGCCACTGATGGTTTTAACTACCCTTTCATTAACCGCCTGTTCATCTCTTATGGTCGGTGAAACAGAGTTTGGCTGTAAAGGTATGCCTAATTCAGTAACGTGTATGAGTGTTCGTGACGTACACAAATTGACTGATGGTGAAAACTATCAAGAAAAAATTGATACGGTTTCTCAAATGCAGCTCAACGGAGAAGTAGTAAGCAAAAGCGATATGGATAACATACTCAAATCAGAAAATAGTAAATGGGTTGGTACGGAGTCTGGACAATATGTGCCTGTGCCAAAACCTGCGGCAAACCCACAACCCATTAGAAGCGAGTCGATGGTAATGCGTGTTTTAATCGACCCATACGAAAACACAGATGGAGATCTTATCATCACAGGGTATGTCTACACAGAGATATCGCCTCGTAAATGGGAAGTCGGTGTTTCTCGTCCAGATCGCAAGCACAATGCGGTTCTCAAACCACTACAAACACCAGATAACCGAAAATAGCTAGTGGTCAGCAACAATTTTAAAAAGGACTTTTTAAGTCCTTTTTTTATTACCAGACAAGAAAAGAAATTTTTCAGATGTGAAAGAATCACAATCCACAGATAAATACGCAGATGGTGCAGGATTCAAAATGAAAAATAAGATACACCTTAGTTTAATCTCATTAGCTTTAGCATTCACAACCGCACACGCTCATGCGAACTATGCTGATATCGAAAAAACAAATACTCAGACTGTTTTCAATCAAGAAGCATTAAAAGCACATCCCACAAAAACGCCTGATATTCCCAAATTTCTATTACCAAGCAATGGGATAATTGCGCTAAATAACAATGGTAGTTTACAGCTTCTTACCTCGAATGGGCGCTTTGTTATCAAGGGAACTTTATATGATACATGGGCGAAAAAAGATTTAACCTCGTTTGAAGAAATTCAAAAGTACGGCTCAATTATTCCTGTAAAGAACCTCAATATTAAAATGGATGATTTGCAGTCTGCAACATGGGGAAAAGGTCCAAAGCAGACCATTATTTTCACTGACCCGTTCTGCGTTCAGTGCCATGAAACTTTACAACAACTAAATGATCTTGACCCTGAGAAATACACTGTTCATGTACTTTCCGTAGGCGTTTTAAACAGTAATAGCCAGCAACGCAATTTTGAATTGTATTGTGCAAAAGACAGATACAGAGCTGACAGGGCAATCATTACTGGGAATAACAGTGTTCGTTTCGAGCAAATTGAAAACTGTGACCGTGAGGCTTTGATGAAAAGGGAAATTACCGCACAAGTTTTTGGTGTGAGCATGATTCCATTCATTATTCGTGACGATGGTACTTACAACGTTGGTAAACCAGTTGAAGGGTTAAAGTCATTTTTGGAGAGTGGTAAATAATGGCAACAGCTTCTATCTTAAAAAAAATGCAAACCTTTAAGCGTTTTTCATCTTTATGTCCAGTTTTAGCTATTCATGACGATGAAAACATTTTTATTTGTGAAAATAACTATATTGGTTTTGGATTTAAATGTATTCCCTTGTCTGGTACAACCGGAAAAGAGCTCTCTCAATTAAAAACACTTTTATCTGGGTATTTCCCAAATAGTACCGTTATTCAGATATCTTTATTTGCCTCTCCAAATATCAGCCACATTGCAAATAGATCTGATTTCTTACGCATGAATTGTCAGAATCAGGTTATGAAAACGACGAGCTTAAAACGCTCGCGTTTTCTGTTGGCTCACACATCGAAAGCGTTTAACGGCACAAATACAAAGGCTCGTAACTGTGAATTATACTTTACAGTTAAAGTGCCTATTAAAAATGATCTTTCTCCTTCTCTGAATGAATTAAACACTGTTAGAGAGATGCAGGGTAACTTTGAAACCACACTTAGAATGACGGGTTTCGCACCTCAGCAACTAACAAGAGAAATATATCTTACCGCTATCACTTCAATGATAAATCAAGGCAGTAATGCGACATGGCGCGACAGAATGCCGATTGAAGTTGATGAAGACAAAATGATTTCGGAACAGCTACTAGAACTGGATAGTTTGTTTTTCGTTCGCTCTAATTATGTCGGTTTTGGCAATCCGGAAGATGAGAGTAGTAAGGCAGAGACAAACACTACTTTTGCAAGAACAATTTCAGCTAAAAAGTTACCTCGTAGATTTCAAGAAGGTTCTGCTCAGTATTTTTTAGGCGATTTGATGAACGGTGCAACTGGTATTAAAAACCCTTGCATTATCACAATGACACTGGTTTATCCGGACCAGCAGAATGCTAAAAGTACATTTACATCAAAACGTACAGTTGCTACGCGCAACGCTGATGGACCATCTTCCAGATGGGTTCCATCAATGAAAACTACGAGTGCGGGATTTGATGTGTTGGCACAGAAAATTGATGATGGACAGCCAATTTATAAAGCTGCTTTTACTGTTTCAATTTTTGCCAACTCTGTGCAACAACTTAATCAATCAGTACAAGAGGCAACCAGTTACCTCAACAATCTATCTTTCAAAATGATTCCCGATGTCAATTTTGTTGCACCGATATTTTTAGGAACGCTGCCATTATTTTATGAAGCAAATGCTGACAAAGTTTTAGGTCGTTCTAAAACTCTTGCGGTAGAGGAAGCTCTCGTTCTTTCTCCACTTTACTCTGATTGGCAAGGTACTGGTAATCCGGTTCTAACTCTTACATCACGAAATGGTCAGGTCCAGACAATGGACTTTTTCCAAAGCGATACAAACTACAACGTTTGTATTGCTGCATCATCCGGCTCAGGTAAATCATTCTTAACTAACTATATTATCTCTGCATACCGCTCACTAGGCGCGAAGGTATGGGTAATTGACGCTGGCGACTCATATAAAAAATTGTGTCAGATGTTTGATGGTTCGTATGTAGATTTCCATCCATCGACTAAACCATGTCTTAATTTCTTTGAAATTATTGAGGATTATTTTGGAGAGGATGAAGATGCTGAAGAAGGAACCGGTGAAGAAGATTTAGTTATTGGTTTGCTGTCAGTCATGGCTGCACCACAAGACGGGTTGGGGGATTTTGAAACATCCCGTTTGAAAAATCATGTTGCCAAATTAGTCAGGAAACACGGTAAAGAAACAACTATCGACATGGTAGCAGACTCCTGCAAAAGCGATCCTGATCAGCGCATTAAAGATATTGGTGAGCAGTTATATCCTTTCACAAAAGAAGGTCAATACGGCAAATATTTTACTGGTAAAAACAACATCTCTTTTGATAATCCGTTTACTGTACTTGAGTTGGGTCGTATTGAAAAATCCGAACACCTGAAACAAATCATTTTGATGCAATTAATTTATCAGATTCAACAAGATATGTATCTTGGTGATCGTGATCAAATGAAAATTGTGATCATAGATGAAGCATGGGCGTTACTGACAGGGAACATCGGTGCATTTATTGAGAAAGGCTACCGCCGGTTCCGTAAGTATTACGGCAGTGCTATTACGATTACCCAATCTATCAATGATATGTATAAGGACCGTGTCGGTCTTGCTATCACTGATAATTCCGCATTTCTTGCCATGCTTGGACAAACCGAATCTGCGGTGAATAAAGCACGAAGGGAAGAACGTTTGCCGCTCGACGAAGCCGGTTACGAATTTTTGAAAACAGTTAAAAGCCAAACGGGGATCTATTCTGAAGTCTACTTTATGAGTGCTATGGGTGGCGGAATTTGCCGGTTCCTCGTTGATAAGTTTTCTTACATGCTTTACACAACAAGAGCTTCTGAAGTACAGGCGATTGAGGATCGTCTGAAACAGGGACAAGACGTCATTGATGCAATCGATCAATATTTAATAGAACAAGGGTATGGAAACGATGATTAAAACCGTTTTATTACCGATCTTGTTCGGGTTTATTGGTGCGGGTATTTACTCGCACTTAAAGCCACCAAAACCGCTAGTGGCACAAATTGCTGTGATAAATATGAGCAATCCGGACGGGAGTATCAAGTCGCCCCAAGAACGCGCTGTAATACAGCATAGAGCTGATATTTTGAAAGATAAGGGATTCATCATTTTCAATCAATCAGCGCTTCATACGGCTCCTGACGGCGTATACATCAGTGGAAAGCTAAAAGATAACTGATATGCACCTGAAGAATTTTTATAAAAGAATTTCAAGGAAAAAACGAGGTTGGGGGCGGCAATCTCTTTATATGTTGGTTATTGTCGTCACTGTCGCACCTGCCAGCCATTACGTACTTAATCGCTTTTCAATTGGGATTGATCCGCAAAATTACCCCTGCCTCCCTGAACACCGAATTTATCTAATTGATAAAATGGACAAAGATATTCAGAAAGGGAAAACATTTGCTTTTCGGTCTGAATACATCAGTAGCATTGCGATCAAATTTATAGACGGTGTAGCTGGTGACAAGGTTAGGGTCAATCCTGAAGAAACCACGGTCAATGATCTGATGGTGGGTGAAGGACTTCTATTAGCAAGAGAATCTGGTCATACAGAGCAGGAATTACAACGTGAGGGGATAATTCCTGCCGGTCATATCTGGCTAATGGGTCGCACTAAGGTCAGTTTTGATTCACGGTATTGGGGCGTACTCCCCATAGAAAATGTGATCGGGAGAGCATATCCGATATGGTAAAAAAGAAAGTTACATTATTGATTTCTCTATTAACACTATCCATTACATCCAGTGCAAATAGTAAATTAAATATGGTTACTCCATATACAGAGTCCATTCCTACTGTCGAACGATCTACTGATGCGGACATGGCAGATTTGGAAAAACTAAAAGCAGTGGCAGCGGCACAAGCTGAAGTTCACAGAGAGGCAACGCGCCAGCTTATCGCAGATAAAAACGTTATGGCAAATCAGGCTATTAACAAGCTAACGACTGATGAAGGGCAGATACTAAAGGAGATGATCAAAAGCCAGAATGAAAGTGAAAGTTTCAACCAACAGCAAAAAGGTAATGTATTTTACATATTGATTTCGGCAAGCCTTAAAGATACTGAAGTAATTGATATTATGCGGTCAGTATCAGGTCGTAATGATGTAATCCTAGTTGTTCAGGGAGTTAGAAATAAAGATTCACTGGTCGATGAAATAAATCACTGGCATAAATTAATTCGCGATACAAAGTCAGAAGTGAATTTCACAATAGATCCGAACATTTTTATTAAATATGGTGTGCGAACCATTCCGACTATCATTCATGAAAATGACGGTGAATTTGTATCTCTGGTACATGGAATTTCCAATGTTAATTATCTCGATAACAAAACAGGGAATATGGGTGTGCAAGGACCAGTTGTTGAGGTAATTGAACGTAATATGCTGGATTTAATTGAAGAAGGTATTAAAAATCTAGATTTCGAAAAAATGAAAAAGGATGCCTATAACCGATACTGGAAGAATAAAGATATATACAAATTCCCTGAAGCTCTAAAAGATAGCACCCACTATGTAGACCCAAGCGTTGTGATACCACAGGATATATTATCTCCAGATGGACGCATAATTGCCAAAAAAGGGCGAGTAAACCCTATGGACGTTATCCCATTTAACTTGAAGTTAATTTTCTTCAATCCTGCTTCAGAATGGCAACGTATATTTGCACAACAACAATATCAAAATGCCAAAGATGAAAATTTAATTCCTACATTGATTGCAACTGACGTATATGGGGATGGTTGGGAAACATTTTCAGATAGCAATTTGTATGGTGATAATGCCACTTTATATTTTATACAGGAAGGTATGAAAGAACGTTTTGGGATTCGTAATGTTCCAAGCATTGTAACCGGTGATGATAAGCAATTTATTGTTAATGAATATGCAGAAAGGAATTACTGATGAACAAATTTAAATTGTTATTATCATCTGCACTCCTGTTAACTTCGTTAAGCTATGCAGAAAGTGTACAAAATAATAATACTGCATCATTCACATGCAAGGATAATGAATTTTTAACAAAGGGCAAAATGTTTACTGATGTTTGCTGGAGTTGCATTTTTCCAATAAAGATATCAGGAGCTAATATTGGACCTAGCGGTGATATGCCTGATGATGCCGCAAAGGGCGTATTCTGCGCCTGTCCTGACGGATTAGGGGTTTATCACGCAGGGTTGTTAACTGGAGTGTGGGAACCTCGCAAAATTATGGAAGTTACGCGAGTTCCTGGTTGCTTCTCTACGATGGGCGGGTTAAAAATCAATGTGGGGAATAAATACAGTTACGGTACACAGGTATCAGATACAGGTCATGAGATAGACACGAATTCTGGTATCAGTTTCTATCACTATCATTACTACTCAGCTCCACTGTTACGTATATTAGATTTGTGGTTGCCAAAAGGTTGTCAACCAGACGCATACAGTGACTTTGATATCATTAGTTTTTCAGAGATTGACCCAACTTGGCATAGCGCCACGCTAGCCTTTTTCCAACATCCTGAGTCTGTTGCGGTAGCAAATATAATTGCACATCAAGCATGTACAATGGAATCCGTTGCCATTACTGGCGGAGGAAAGCCTATGAATAAGCTGTGGTGGTGCGCCGGATCATGGGGTGGTCAATATCCATTAACCGGTTCTACATCATCGAGAGACACACCACGGACAACCAGCCTGACAGCAGCAAAATCATTATCACTTGAACACCGCAGAGGGCTAGCACGTCTAACCGTGGGGCGTGAAGTGGCTTGTAAGCCTCGTGTTTACCCAACTATCCCTAAACAGCAATATAAGTTCAATATGGTGTTTCCTACACCGGAGACCAAAAGCTCACACGTACTTGGTGAGACACCTTACAAATGGCAGGGGGGCTCATTCAGATACCCTACGGGATCAGGACAAGAAAGTACGTATATGATCTTTCAGTGGATGGATTGTTGTAGAATCATACTTTAAAAGCATGTAATGTACTCTTTAACAGAGAGTACATTACGTAAAATAAGGGTAATATGATAACTAAAATTTATGCTGTTCCTGAAATTAAAATAAACTTATTTGAAAAGTTATATCATTGGACATCTATTAAATCAGCCATATCAATTTTAGAAAGTGAAAATATTTATAGTAATAAAGATGTAGGCAGACATGCTAATTTTCACATAAAGGATAAAATAGAAGATTACGAAACAAACGCGCAAATACGACTTATATTCAAGTTTAAAGGGATTCATAAATTAGCATTTGGTAACACATTTGATCAGCCCCTCCCCCCGCCAGAATTTGAAAATAGTATTTTTCACTTGATAACTTCAGATGAAGTAAAATATGACCCAAATAACATATCAACATTTAGCACACTAAATCATTGGCAATCAGTCGTATATCCGAATACTCGCGGGCTTATTTTTCAAGGTGTAGACTGGAATCCATCCCCTACTGTGGTTAGAAATAAAGACTGGTATCTACATCCAATTTATAATTTAGATACCGAGCCTAAAAAACCCTCAATTCTTAACAGAAAGGCACATAAACAATATAAAATAGATATTGAAATTTATAGGTTGAGAGAAAAGATAATGTTGCTAGAATCGAATGCAAAAGATAAAGAATTTACAGTTATTCCACCAAATAGTAATGAATTATAAATTTAAAATATTAACTAGGTGGTCACGTAGCTGACCACCTTTATACATTTAGTTTACAGAAAAATTATTTATCTTCAGCACCAGTGCTGTCATTATTATTTAATTCATTTTTAGCATTTTTTGCATTTATCGAATGATCGATTTCTAAACGCTTCATTGTTTCGCCATGACGAATAATCGTACTAAATATACCGCGAATACGCTTATCGGCAGTGATTTGAGTTTCCAGTATTTCAGCCAATGGTACTAACGAGTAATGTCGGCAAACATCAAGGTACTTGATTATGAGATCCAGTGTTTCTAAACCACTGCACATTCGTGTAGCCAGATAGGTACGGTTTTCAATCGTCATATCGCGGGGAGTAGAGTAACTCAATAACTCATATTTAGTACCCCGTTCAGCCTCTACTTCAGCTATGACCTGTGCCAATGTCTGCTTATAGTTTTCTATATCAGAAAAATTACTATCAACTGCCTGATTGAGTGACTTCATGATAGCAGCAGCTCGATCACGCATAATTTTGTCTCGATGCATAAGACAGCGTTCAAGGCGCTGTTCCAACAAATAGGCGGCTTGGCTTGCTACAAAGAACCGTTGATGATAGGCATCAATCGCAATAGTGGTATCTAAATGCATTTGGTATTCAGACGACGGTACAGAAGTTACTTTTTTCCGTCTTGTTTTTCGTGTAGTTACTGAATCGACAACTTCTTTATCCTGACTCATGTTTTCTCCAAAACCGGTTTCAAAGACCTTCATTATACGTACCAATAAAAAAGAACTTTTCATGATAGCAATAAAAGTTGTAATCAAAAAAGGGACTTGCATTCTTATTATTTTTGAAACAAAATGGTTCTGTTACAAGTGTCTGATTGACACTACATCTAGCTATGTTAACTCATAGTTCAATTCAGAGAGATCTCAATAATCCCTCTCTCCCCCGAAGTAGTTTTTACTACTAACGGCTTTAAACTCTCCAATAATACCCAAGTTTACGAAGGTAAATTATATGTTAATCATATCAATACTAGTGATTGGTGTGCTTGTTCACGCCTGCCTGAACTATAAATTCACGGTTGCATACGCTTCAATAATGTTTGCGCTTGTGTTTTTGTGGGATGGATCACTACCAAACGTAGAAAGTTTTAGCACTAAAAATCTGGTTTCGATTGCTATCAGTACAACTATCTTCATGATTTTGTATCTGAATAAACGCAATAGAGATCAGCTTAATAGACGAAAGGCACATTTTCGCAATGCCGATGATGTGAACCTATATCCAAACGCTGAAGTTCCAACTTCACACGAGTTAATGATTGCACACGATTGTGAGCAAAAAGACGACTCAAGCAATAATTATCCGGAAATTTGCGCCTTAAATAGCGATAGATTGGATAGAAATGAAGCACAGCTTTCATCTTCTAACGACTGTCGAAAGGGCTCTCACAAAGAATACCACGGTATTTTACGTGATTTCGGAGTAGCGCACTACCAGTTCAAACCTCAAAACAGACGGTCCTATTACGTTCGTATTGATGAAGATATCATTTGGGGTTTAGGTCTGGCAGATGCAATTGCTAACTCAACGGTGCAGAAAGGTGATTTCATCACACTCAAAAAAGAGCGTGAAGAAGTTGTTGAATATGCCCGTATAATTGATGAGTCAGGAAACCGACTCGGTAGTGAGAAACTGGCATCTCCCAAACGGAGATCTTTCTGGTTAATCACAACTGTTTAGCATCACGCTTAACAGTCAAGGCTTTTCTACGCCCTAATAAAATATATTCAATCATTGAATATACTTTATTCAAAAACTCTGAGCTCATAGTTTTAATTATGTGTCTCTTATTTAATAAATAGGTGAAAATATGTGTGAATTATCATTCTCAGGTAAAATAAATATTATTCGCTCGACTCAAGTAAAAGACAAAATAGTCTATGATGTTATGCTTGAAGATCAAAGTGCTTACTTTCATATAGTTTGTAAGGACACCAAACTTGCAGAGATATTATCAAATGCTAAAAGCAATGATACGATATTTGCAAAGGGTGAAGTTAAATTAAAAGAATCTGTAATTAACAATATTGTTAAAGAAAGATTCTATATTCTTCCATTTATATTATCAATCAATGGCGTTAATACTTACCAAACAAAATCAGAGATTGAAATAGATGAGGAAGCAAGACAACAGCGCGTTAGAAGTTTAGAACGCATCAGAGAGTTAACGGATATATTAAACTTTAATAAATCCAGAAATTCGCTTGATGAATCAAATAAAAAATTGGAAGAAAATAAATATGATAATAATCAGCTTTTGTTAAAAAGCCAATTATTAAGTTCATTAAATAGTAAAAAATCTATTTGAACTAATATTCATCAATTCCAATTCAAACAATAGCCGCTATATGCGGTTTTTTTGTTTCTTAAATAGGTATCTTATATATGTCATCATCGAATATAGTTCAAGGTAGCAAAGCTGTTTCTAACATAATCGCAAGTTTAAAACCGAAATTTACTGAGAACTCTCTTAGTGAAACATCGTATTTTAATGAAGCAATTTTTGCTAAGAATCAGATTGATAACAACAAAAAACTAATGGCGATTGCTATTAATAATCCCGCTAGTTTTAAAACTGCTTTTTTACAGCTTGCAACAACGTCACTAACGTTAGACCCTGCTCAAAAATTAGCATACTTAGTACCCAGAGATGAGCGTGTTATTCTTGATGTCTCGTATTTGGGTTTAATTAAAATGGCTATTGAAGCTCAAATGTGCAAAAACTTAATTATAGATTTAGTTTTTGAAAAAGATAAATTTGAGTTCAATGGCAGACGGACACCACCAACACATCACTATGACCCTTTTGCTGATGTTGGAAATATTCTTATAGACCAATTCGACAAAGGCTCAATCGGTGAAAGAGGTAATTTCAGGGGGGTGTATGTTGACTACCTTCTGCATGACGATACTCACTTGATTTACTTCATAACCAGACGTGATATTGCAAGCGCACGTTTAAAATCTGCAAGTTGGCTGTATAGTCCTGATAAATCTCCGTGGTCGTTGTTTACTACACAGATGATCAGAAAAACTGCTATCAAATCCTGTATACACTTACTTCCTAACGCTAATCAGGCAATCATGCGAACAATTGATTATCTGAATACAGATGGGGGTGAGGGTTTTACTCAAAATCGTCCTGTTTCGCTCGAAACAACTACTTATGAAGCTGTACACGCATTTACCGACCAAGACTCAGCAGTAGTAACAGACTCGCCTAAAAACGTGTCTGAGGCTATTGTAGTTGATGTCATTCGTAATGGAGTGAAACGGCGGATTGACAAGCTGGTTGAACGGTGCAGCAAGACCAATGCATTTGAAAGCATGCTTGATGAAATCTCAAATAACTTTGAGTTTAATCCTGCTGAAATTGAATATGCAAAGGAGGAATTAATAGCAGAAAGAAAGAATGTATTTAATAAAATACTAACTAATGCAATCCAGAATAATAATTTTGAAGATGTTGATAATTTCATTTCAACTGTTTCAGGTTCAGATCAAGTGGCATTTATAAAAACACTTGAGCAAGTTAAATCTGATTTAGCTTGTTGCCGACAGTTATTCTCTGATTGCAAAAAACAAAGCGATGTGACACCACTTATAAATAAGTTGTCTATTATCGAATTTAAACCGTTATCTGATTATATTTTGCTTACTATTGAGCGGAATTAATAGATATCAACCGGACCCGTAGTTTATCTACGGGTTTTGGATATTAATATGAATAATTTCGATATATATGATCTCATTCAAGGCTCTGATAAATGGTTAAGCTGGAGAAAAACGGGTGTAACAGCTACGTGTACCCCCACACTTAATCCCGAAGTTAAAAATGAGTTCAGCAATACTCCTTACAGCTTATATTTAGAATGGATCGGTGCTATTCCTCCAAAGGATTTGTCATGTATACGGCAAGTTGAAGTAGGGAAGCTATCCGAACAGTTCGCCCGACACTGGTTTGAGAATCAGTATGGGGAAATCAGTAGTCCATGTTGCGTGCGTAGTAGGAAATATCCGCACATGATAGCCTCACTTGATGGACTTATTGATAATAATGATGTTGTAGAGTTCAAAAATATATCCCCAAAAAATCACCGTATGTTATTAGAGGAAAAAGCAAAATCTTCAGTTTTCAACTATTACAAATGGCAGGTTTATCATCAAATGGTAGTTACTGGCAGCACATACGGGTACTTGGTATTCTGGTCTGCTAAAGAAACACCTATTGTCTTTAAATTAAAAATTAATGACAAAATAATAAATAAGGTTGTTACCATCACCAAAAGATTCTGGAATTGCGTTAATAACAAAACGCCTCCTGAATTTGATGTAAATAAGGATATAATTTATTTAAATAGTGATGATGTACTAAAAGAACGTAATATTAATCCTGATGATTTAATATCACGAACCAAAAAGTTAGTTGAATTACAATCTGCATTTCAATTAGCACAAAAACAATTGAATGAAGCTAAAGAAAAAGTAGCATCATTTGATGAACAGATAAGAAATGAAATAAAGGTTTTATCATCTGTATTAAAGTTACAACCTAATGCTCCCTTGAGGCTTGAAGGCTTTGGAATTCGATATTTAGAATCTCAAAGCGCTCCACGATTTTCTTGGAAGAAACTAAGAGAGAAATTGGGTATCAATGAAGAAGATCATCCTGATTGTTATGGTGAGTCGTCAATTAGAACATCAATAACAAGTTATGAATATCATTCTTCCAATTCAATATCATCCTCTGATAATTATCAAGATAACGATAATAATCAGAAAGGTGATTCAATAATAGATATATATAAATATTTATAATAACCCTGAGTTTTAATTCAGGTTTTAAGGATTATCAATGAATAATATCATTAATATGACAACTTATGCTGCATCCGAGGATCAAAAAAATTTTGGCGTTATTGATTTAACTCAAGATGAAAATGAAAAACTTCGTATGCTATTACGTGTTACAAACACCGAAAGAAAAGATTTATTAAACCAAGCAAATAGCATTGCTTTATTTGCTGAATTCTTGAGTGTTAAGTACAAAACAAATAAATGTTTGATTGGTGGAAAATCTTTTCTCATTCCTTTTATTACTAAAAGCATGAGAGATTTAGACATTGAAACTTACATGACCAACGTAAAACAAGTAACAACATTTGTGAATGGCGAGGTTTTAAAACGTCAACGTCATTGCGGTGTTATTAATTGTTCAATTTAACAAACTTAAACCTCAAATTAATTTGAATGTTTATTATTTAAATAGGTAAATATATGAACGCTGTAAATAACAGTTTTGATATTAAACGTAACACTCCGGTCGATATGGAATCTTTAGGTATTATTCTGCCTGAGAATTTAAAGGGCAAATATAGTATCAAAGGTTTTTCTAATGACCATCAATTTTCAGAGTATATCCCGAAATTTAATGAGAAGTATGTGTTTGAACCTTCACTCAGAAAGCATGTGTTAATGTGGTTTGATAACCCATTAGATACATCACTCTGGATTTCTGGACCTACTGGCTGTGGAAAATCGTCAATTGTTGAGCAAATTGCTGCTCGTATGAATTGGGGATTGATGAAAGTAACAGCCAGTCCTGATCTTGATATGAGTAGCTTACTCGGTAGTTTTCGGCTAAAAGTCGATAAATTAACGGGTGATCAAGAAACCGTCTTTCATGAAGGACCGCTAACCATCGCGTATAAGCATGGGTTGGTTTTTCTGATTGATGAGTATGACCAATTAGAACCTTCCGTAGCTAATTCCCTCAACGGGATCTTAGAGATGGGTTCTCTTGTCATTCCTGAAACAAATGAATGCATTCATCACCATGAAAACTTTAGATTTGCAGTAACTGCAAACAGTAATGGGACCGGTGATATGACAGGAAATTACAGTGGTGTAAAACCGCAGAATATAGCCAACCTCGATAGGTTTATGTTTGTTGAGGCTGACTATATGCCCGAAAAAGAAGAACGTAAGCTACTTGCTTCATTTTTGTCTGATCCTGAATCACATCAGTTACTGACGGATGGACTAATAAAGCTGGCTAACGATGTACGTAAAAGTACATCTGCGACAGTCACTAACTTCAGTAGTACCGCTATTTCAACTAGAAGCCTTGTGAATGTTGTTCGCCGTTTCGATTTTATGCTTCGTTCTAAACAACCACCGGTAGATATTCTGTTAGATGCATGGCAATTACATATCTCTAACAGAGCTCCTGAAGATGAAAAAATAGCATTGAACGATATGTTTAATGTTTATTTTAAATCTTAATTCAAATCTTATTTTTAATTTTAATTATTAATAAATCGACAAGGTAAATAGATTTATCTATTTGCCTTTTTTAAATATATAAATATGTAGGTGAATTTATGAGCCCAAACATTCTTGAAAACGTAGTAATTTTTTCTCTGGAAGGTATCCGTTTAACTACTGGAAGAAAAACACTTAAAGGTAAAGATATTAAGGTTATTAACACTGGAGATATAGTTCTGCCTCCCGAAACAATAGCCAGCCTCGGAACCAAAAAGGTTATTGACCCTGCAAAAATCAACAAAATGCGTACCTTTCGTACTGGTGCTGATGCAATCTGTTCAAAATATGGTGTTCCATTCTTGAACGGGTATGCAGTGCCGACTTCACTTGCAAGTCACGTAAGACAGCAGTTGAATGATTTAAAGGACCAATTCTATATATTCAAAAATGAGTTTTTATCCGCTATATCAACTGATTTTCTTTCATGGTTAGATAAAGAAGATGAAACTGTAAAAAAACTGTTTGAGTCCGAAGTGATTGACGTCAAGCGGTTAGATGAAAAGCTACAATTTGGTTTTTCTTCTTTCAATATTTCACCCTTTGGTGAAGGCGAGTCAGAAGAAAAAGTACAAAGCCTTAAAGAATCTGTCCTGCTTGATGTTGTTGATAGAATTTCTGAGTTACGGGAACGTGGCTCATACAATGCATCAAACATATCTCAAACTACACTCAATACGTTACGAGAAGTTGCAAGTAAGCTGAAAGGATTAGCTGTATTAAATCCAGATGCTGGCAGTTTAAGTGATTATTTGAGTAACTTTATTTCAACGTTGCCAAGCGTTGGGAGATTGTCTAATGACGAATCAATTGCCGTAACAACACTTTTTATTACGTTATCAGACATTAAAACTTTGAAGCAGTTAATAAACTCCACCAATGTGAACAATGTATCAGATGTGGAATTAACTGTTTTACCACAAACTACAAACAACATTGATGTATCAATTGCCATACCAACTTCAGTACCTGTAACGGGTAATACTGATAGTGATTTCATTGAAATTGTAGTCGATGAAGATGATCTTGCTGAACCAACAGAAAACGATTTAAACATTGTGAATGTCGCCGAAAACTCACAAACGGTTACAGTGCCGAATGTGAGTCAAGATGTTGTAGAAAATACGACACCAACTCCGACACCAATTGATGTTCAATCAGAACCTGAAGTAGTTTCTTCGGATTTACCTGTAAGTTCATCCTTTAGTGTTGAAGATGAAAATCAGGATGTTCCATTTTTCTACTAATAATATGGGAAACCAAACTAACGC
Source organism: Providencia sp. PROV236 (assembly GCF_033676985.1). Taxonomy (NCBI): domain Bacteria; kingdom Pseudomonadati; phylum Pseudomonadota; class Gammaproteobacteria; order Enterobacterales; family Morganellaceae; genus Providencia; species Providencia sp. PROV236. The sequence goes on from NZ_CP096298.1 coordinate 118,815, forward strand.
CTGAATTTATTCAGGCGTTTTTATTTAAATAGGTATATATATGAAACAATTAAGAAGTGCAGCCTCATTAGCAATCGTTGCTAATGTATTGGCTGGCAAATTTGACATTTCAATTAAGTTTACTACTGATGAAGCGTATTGTGGTATATCTGAAAGTGGTAAATATGAAATAGGGATTCCTTACACAACTGATACATCTTTCGGTAATATTTTGTTAGGTTTTTTACTTCATGAAATTGGACATGCCAAATTCACTGATTTTTCATTTGTTGCTCAAACAGGCAACAAATATATTAGTGTATTAGAAAACATTTGCGAAGATATCTGGATTGAATCAAAGTTAGAGCATGTTTATGGTGGTGCCAAGTATTACTTGGATGCCGTAAGACAACATGTTTTTACCGAAAAGCCTATTAACTCCGTTATTTCAATTGAGGAAAAAATTACGTTTTTCATCAACTACGTTTTACTGCATGGTAGAAGTAAATATAACGGAGTCGTTGTTAACAACATTAACGATCTAAAACTTCAATTCATTTCAATCTTTACCAAAACAATTTCTGACAAGGTTGATAGATTATTAGAAATGGTGCTTTTATCCACAACTACTGTCGATAATAATCTGATCGCAAAAAAATTATTCATTGTTCTAGCAACAGCCCTTCAACTCAAACCACAAGATACGTTACCTCCTTCTAATGGGAGCTCTGATAATTACGGTAACTCTGAGGGCAATAACCCTGATGGTTCCGGTAACTCTAAGGACAATAACCCTGATGGTTCCGGTAACTCTGAGGGGAATAACCCTGATGGTTCCGGTAACTCTGAGGGCAATAACCCTGACGGTTCCGGTAACTCTAAGGACAATAACCCTGATGGTTCCGGTAACTCTGAGGGGAATGACTCTGACGGTTCTGGCAACTCTGACTGCTCTGGTATGGGTAAAACTTCAAATGGACCTAATGACGCCAATTTTTCAACCGAAACTGATATTGACGATTTAGATTCAGATCCAGAGAGTTTTAGCGATATTTTTAAGGATGTTTCATTCGATACTATAAATGCCAATGTTATTCAAGATATAACATCTACAATCTCGAATAAGGAACAACTTAAAAAGGATATGAGTTCCAAGGGAATAGTTAATGATTTTTTTAACGTTGCTATTATTAACACAGAGTGGAAGAAGAATTTTGATCAAGCCACTCAAACAATAACTTCTCTTGATATTAAAAGAAGTTTGACAACAGGAAGTAGATTACGCCGGTCATTTGAAAAATTAGTCCATGATAATACTACATCCACTTCACGGTTAAGGGAGCAAGGCGCAAGAATTAAATCTAGTAAATTAGCAGGTGTTAAAACGGGAAACACTAACATTTTTAAGACTAAAAATGTTATCCAAAGCCCAAATTGTGCTTGTTCTATTTTACTTGATACTAGTTCCTCAATGCATGAATACCACTTTGATACATCTCGTATTCGAGCTGCATTATCTTCCGTCATTGCAGTATTGGAAGGGTTAAATATCTCAGGTGTTTCAACCGCTTGCTATGCATTTCCGTTTTACGTTGAAGAATCCAATTCACTACTAGTACAAACGATGAAGCCAAGATACACACCGCTTCGCGCAAGTATTTCTCAAGGTGTTTTTACGCACAAAGGATGTTTAGGCTCTACTCCATTGGCTGAAAGTTTGATTCCCGTAATAAGCGAAATCGCTCTATCAAGGGAAAAGAAAAAGATGATTTTTATTATCACTGACGGGGAACCTAATGATGATAAAAAGACAAAAGAAATCATCAATTCAGCAACAATCGAAGGGATAGAAGTCTGTACCTTTGTATTGAACGAAGATGGTGCAAACGAAGCCTATTTCAAGGGGATATTTGGTAAAAATACAATATTTATCAATAATTTCAATGAAATTGAGCAATCCATACTTCAAATGTGTGCAAATTTAATAGTCACAGCACGATAGTAAAAGGTTACTTTTCGCGTTGTTACACAAAGTTTGTTTTCACTTACAACAACTATAAAGCCTCCTTCATCGGGGGCTTTTTTTTTACTTGAAATTTATCACTCTAATACAAGAAAAAATAATTATTGCAATTATAAAATACAAATATTTTCCATGTAAAAAATGAATAAAAACAGTGTTTTCCTAATGCAAAACATTTTTATTAGGTCGCTGACATCAAACATAAGTGAATTTCAATGAGAAAATATAAATATTTATCTATGGCTGTAATTGTGGCTATTTCATTTTCAGGAACAAGTTATTCTTTGGCAAATCAGGAACCTAAGAAAGCATACGATGATTCTGAACAGGTAATTGGTGGAAGTGTACAAGACTTGGAAAAAAAAGATGAAGGGTGGTTTTTCTATAATGAAAAGCAAGTCACGAAACCAAAGCCAATCACTCCAACTAAACCAAAACCAGATACACCAAAACCTAAGCCAGTCGAACCAAAATTAACACCAGCGCCAGCTCCTGCACCAGAGCCGAAATTTACAGTTAAATGGTATCGGGAAAACATTCAGAAGCTACGAGATGAGGCAATTGATAATCCGACTAAAGAGAATGTAAGGCGATACTATTACGTGCAACGGATCATGCTGGACAAAGCCAGTCGTTATGCAGATATGGCGAGACTGGTAACTACTACTGATCCGTTCATTGATGAAAACAATCGCCGATCCACATCCTCATTTGCGGCTATGGAGCAAACACGAGTAGCTGACGAAAACAGAGGACGTGTTTTGAATAGCATTTCAAGTAAAGCAGGTATCTTTTTCTTTTTTAAAGGAAAGGACTGTCCTTTATGTGAGAAGCAAGCCTTTGTTTTAAAAACATTTAGTCATGAAACTAGTATAAATGTAATTCCTATTTCTGTTGATGGTCTCCCTCTACCTCAAAATGAATTTAACAATATGAAAATTGATACCGGTCAAGCCAAAAAACTTGGAATTACTAATGTACCAGCGATTGCATTAGCCATACCCCCTAAAGATATCAGAATCATTTCATTTAGCGCTATCAGTAGTGATTCTCTGAAGGAACGCACTGTGTTGATTGCTAAAGATGCAAAACTAATTTCTGAACAAGATTACACAAGCACACTTCCCCTTAATCACAATGGATATATTGACAGCGACATAATCAAAGATATGCCAGACGATATTTTAAATGACCCAATTCTATTTGTTGAATATATCCAAAAACGATCTCAAGTTACAAAACCTTAAAAGGCTAATTTCGTAATGAAAAAGACATTATTAAGTTTGGTTGTTACAGCTCTTTTCGGATTTACTCCTATTAGTCAATCCGCTGATGTAAACGAGCAATTAAATAAGATGTTTGGCTCTATGTCGAACACAACCAGCGGTGGTTCTTATAAGAGTGTTACTCGCGAGGGGTACGTAGGAGGGGGGCTTCGTGGTCCGTAATCAACTACGAACCCTTACACCCGTTAACGTAACGTTACCTAAAGCGTCTGGTGGGTGTGCCGGTATTGATTTCTTTGCAGGGTCATTCAGTTTCATTAACACGGAAGAATTTATTCAATTGCTCCGAAATATCGCGGCTAATTCTGTCGGACTGGCATTTCAGTTGGCTATTAACGCTATGGATGCCGTACTGGGAGGGGAATTATCAAAACTACAATCCATCATACAAAAGCTGAATGAATACACCGCCAACTCATGTCAATTATCAAAAGGCTTAATGGTAGATATGGCAGGTGCAATTAGCGAAGAAATGAAAACGTCAGTGTCTGCACAGCTTTCGTCTAAAGGTATTCAGGATTCATTCAATAGCTATAAATCCGAGGTGTTAGGTAAACAACCGCCAATGATAGCAGCACAAAAAGCCGGTTTAACAAAACCGTGTACTCACTACGGTAATGTAATGTGGTGTTTATTAAGTAAAGGTGGATTTAATAGTGGATTTTTAAATTCTACTGACGAACAAAAAGAATTAGTTATGAGTTTAACCGGTATGGTTATTGTAAAAGAAGCCACACAATCTAATGACAAATCCACTCCCATATTGCACCAAACAATTGCCCCCATCCCTATTGAGGAAGTCTATGAACTGTTGATGAAAGGCTCAAAAGAAAAAGAAAATGTTCAAATCTATGGCTGTGGTACATCAAAAGACACCTGCATAGCTCCAGCACCGAAGAAAATTAAGGTTGATGGGCTTCAGACTCAATTCTTAGATATATTTGAAAAATATAACTATCTTCAAAAATATATAAGCAATGAGAAACCTGCTGAAAACATAAAGCAAAAAGTATTGTTTTTCAATGTTAATGGGGCTGTCACTAATGGTTACAAATTAATAGAAGGTCAAGATACTACTAGAGCAATGCACTATTACAGAAATATATCTGAAATAATTAGTTATGAAGCAGCCTTCGTATATTTAAACGATATGTTAACTGTCGCAGAAAGCAGTGCAGATAGAATTATAGAAAACAATGAGGAACCTATTTTTGCTCATATCAAAAAACAGCGTGAAATGATACGAGATGCAAAAGTAACCCTTCGACAAATACATGATGGTTACATTGTTAAGCATGGTGGTTTAGTCAGAATAAACGAAATATTTAATACATTCATGGTCGGTACGAAACCAATTCACGTTCCAGATGGTGTGAACGCCCAATAATCAATCGGAGTAATCAGTAATGGATTTTCACGTATACACATCATCTGGTGGAGCTTCGGCGCTTTCAATGGTGTTTAACGGGCTTAGTATGCTCAGTAACGATGGTGTCTTGGCAGGATCATTTAAAATCGCTTTTTTGTTATCTATCATCGGATATGTAATAAAATCTGCCGCTGATGGTGGTAAAACCATAGCATTTCAACAAGCTGCCGTATCAGTAGTTCTATTTTTATGCTTCTTTCAAGTTACAACAAGAGTCACGATTGAAGATGTTACAACCGGCGAAGTACGGGCTGTTGATAATGTACCTTTCGGTGTTGGTTTTACAGCATCAATTATCAGCAATACTGGTTATCAGTTTACACGAAAAATGGAACAGGCATTTTCAATGCCAAGCATGACTGAAAACGGTCCCGTTGACCCATTGTATACCCTTGCATCAATGTTTGATGCAATGCGAGATCCGTTAATTTGGTCCAGTGGCGATAGCAAAAGTGCTCACTTAGAGGAAGCTATAAAGGTTTACACAAATCAATGTCTTGCATTTGATATTGCAAGAGGGGCTCAAAGTTTCATGGGGATCATGAATAAGCCATTTGATGATCAACTAGCAACAAGCCCGAACAGAACTATTGCCATTGAAGTAAACGGTAAAGTTGATGATGTGTCCTGTCTTGAGGCAATGAAAAGTATCAGGCTTATGGTTGGCGGACAAGCTGACTCAATCGGTAAAGGTGTGCTCAGTGTAAGAAATGGGTTTAGTGAAAAATGTAAAACATATGGCTCAAAGAACCAGTGTTCACTGCCTTTTGCAAACAAAACCATGACTGAAGCAATGACATTTTTTGGAGCAACTGGGAAAAACCTACGGGATTTTCAAGCACAGCTATTAATGTACCCATTCGTTGTTAATATGCCACAAACCGCTAATGAAAACGCCTATCACTCATATGCGGCAGTTGCTAAATCACAGTCGCAAATTCAACAATCATTCAAATGGGCGTCTGAAGGTTCGTCATTTCTAATTTGGATTCAGTATCTTCAGTCTTTTATACAGGCGGCTGTATACGGTCTGGTGCCATTTGTTGCCTTCGCTTTAGCATTCGGATTAATGGGCGTAGGTTTGAGCCTTAAATACGTTCTGGTGCTTTTGTGGATTCAAACATGGCAACCGTTGCTGGCGATCATGAACGCTATTATGTTAACTAAAACACAGTCTGATATCTCAGTGCTGGTTTCTGGTGCTTCTAGTTTCTCCGATTTATACCATTTGTTATTTGTTACACAGAAAAATATCGCCATAGCAGGGCACATGATGGCATCAGTACCGATGTTGGGCGCATTTGTGGTGTTTGGTTCCTCTTATGCTTTCACGGGATTAACAAAAGGTCTATCAACAACAGGTGCTCCTGATACGTCACCAATGACTCCAGATGCTACTGATTCTCCTGCTTTACACAAGCAATCAGCAGTTACTGAACAATCAGCACATAATGCAGTATCAACGATAACTGGCGGGAATAGCACTGCTCCAAAACTGGACTTATCAAATACGCGACAACAAGCTATACAATCTGCTTCCAGCAGAAATATTACAGCTCAAGAAACTTTAACTTCTGCTATTGATAAAGGTGTTAGTTCTTTGAGTTCTATGGGGATAAATACATCTCATAACTACGGATCTACCATCAATAGTGATACAGGTTTGAGCAATACAGTTAGCAATTCATCCAATAGTGGTTCGATGCTCACAACTGGTAATACATCTTCCACTATTGATGAGAGTGCCAAAATTACGGCTTTATCCGGTGACGCAAGCGTATCAGGTGGTATGGGTGTAGGTTCTCCAGAAACGGGTGGTGCTGGTGGTAAAGGAGTTTCTATTGGTGGTAGCACTGCCGTTAGCGCTCAATCCTCCGATATTCACCGTAATTCCGGAGCTCAAACAACCGGCATAATGACAAATGACTCTGTTGCAACGAATGACGCAACTAGTGTATCTAATAACATTCAATTTGCTGAACACATTGCGGATCAGCTTGATAAACATGGTGGTACTCAAGAAACAGCACAACTTGCTCAAAGCATCCGACAAGCCGCTTCACAAGCAGAAACAGCACAAGAATCATATAGTGATACTGTTTCTGCGAATAATTCAGTATCTACCAAACAGTCTTATACCGCAGGTCAGGTGGCAACTTTAGCAAATGAAAACAGTAATGTTATAGACAAAATCAATAACGAAAACCTAAGTAATGATGAATTTCAAAACAGAAAAAAAGAATACCAACAGCAGCTTAGTTCCATTATGGGAGCTTCAGATGCAGAAAGCGCTGCGACAATATATGCGGCAAATGATACTGGTGGTTTAGCTAATCACTTTGGCGAATTGTTCGGTCCTGCAACAAACCCTACCGGTGCAATGAATGGCGAAGAAAGTAGAAACATGAATGTTGCACAAAATACAGAGACAAAAGTTCAAGAAAATATTGTGAATAATCAGGGGGCTGTTAATACCAAGTTCGTTAATACAACTGCTCAAGCCCAACAGTACCTAAACAGCCAACAGGCTAATATAGAAGATGAGTCAGCCAAAAATAATGCAGGACTAGGTATGGCTGAGCATTATTCAGAATCTAGGAGAGCTAGAGAGCAATTACATGGTAGCTCGGTATCAGAAAATAGTTCTCGAATAATTTCAAATGAAGGTACAAGTGTTGCTACTAGCATGAATGCATTGACCAATTCAGTTAGTAACGTGGGTGCAGACCAAAACAATATAGAATCAGATACAACAGCAAATTTAAATTCTATGAAGTCAGTAAACGCTGCAACTATGCCGTATGAGCAGTCCAACAATATTACTGACGGTCTGGCAAAATATGCAGCTATTGCTAAAAATTCCACCTCTATTAATCAAATTAATGAAGCAGCAACAAATTTCGCAAATACATATTATGAAAATGGTGGTAACGGCAATCAAATTCCTCAAAGAAGTCGTCGAGATATAATTACCGGTACTGATCTCTCACCTAGTTCTATACCAGAAAAACCAGAAAAATCAGAAGGTTCTGGTGAAGATAAAGCAATTATTACAAAAGGTAATCCAATGCCAAGAGTAGAACAAATTAAACCACGATAACGGATATAAAAAAGGCAAAAACATTGTGTTTTTGCCTTATCTTTATGATCAGCGTTACTCAAATTGGCATTAAAAAAAACACCAGAAAAACGACGATAGCAATACCTAATCCATAATCTTCTAAAAAACTACCGAAACCAGAACCGTTTTCACGCTTCCTAACATAAGCAGAGCCATATAAATCAATATCATGTTGACGCTGTTCTGCGGCTTGTTGTTCTGTTTTTTGCATTCTCTCCGCATGACACTTACACGAACGGGTGAAGTGATAATAACGCGGTCGTCTGTATATGAAACCGTGATTAAAAGACATATCGCCCCCCTCAACTGATTAATTTATATACCATCAAATCATACCTTATTTGATAAAAAATTACATGCTAAATAGAACCCTTTTCTAAGTATTTATCCTGAAAAACAAAAATGTAAGGTGTTTATCATGTGATGATCTGAAAACCATGAGGAAAGAAAATGATTCAAAATTTTAGGAGAAGAAATTTTTCTTCGGTGGTGACACATTTATCACTAATAGCCTATCTCTCAGTGATGATAACACCCGTTAACTCATTTGCTGAAGTTTCGACAAAACCTCCAGAAAACACAGGTAAATATCAGACAGATAAAAATAATCTGGAGGGAGTTACTGCTGGTCATGACACAGCTAAAGAGGCTTTAAATTTTTATAAAACATTACCAAGCCTAAATGTAGATTCGAAAGGTACTTCACAATTTGGTAAAGGTGAATCTGTCAATTTTAACAATATTTATTATAAAGACAGCTTTGCTATGGGGGTAGATGATGTATCAAACGTCTATGGCAATGATAGCAAAACAAATGAAATTGGGTTTCATGAATCAAAAAAACTGAAAACAGAACAAAGCCCCAAAGGAGAGGCATACCGAACTTTAGTAGGGGCATCCCGTCACTCCTCAATTGACATTAACAAAGATGATGATGTTTTTAATGTTCATAACGATTTTCTCTCAAATGAAAAAAAATATTCCGATGCTATTTCAAAATGCGAAACAAAACAGGTATTTGAGGATTATGTAGATAAAAAGCACATACCTGATTATAAGGAATGCACAAAAACAGTCGATGTGACAGGTGGTTACATAGTTAATCATCCATATTTAGCAGGTTTGGTATCTCATAATTCAGGTCCTGCAAATATTAAAACCTGTGGTGAGACATGTGTTGATATCTGGTTAGGAAAAGTAGGTGATGACTATTGGAAAGGTAACTGCCGAATATTTGAAGATTATATGTCTGTGAATGTTATTAACCCAACCGCTGTTATTAGCGCAAAAATAACCCGCGCTAAATGGGATGATTACATGCAAATCTATGCTGGTACAAGCACTGATCTTGAACAGGTATGGGGTGGACCACACGGAAAAGATGTTTTTCCACCTGAAACTCCTGGTCGGTGCGAACTTTCAACGAGTTGGGATCAGCAGTTAAATGTTGATGTGACTGAAAAATTTAGTAAAGTCCAACCGAATGATGAGGTATTTTTTAAAAACAGAGTATCAGTAACCGGTGCAGGTGAAGGCTTTGCACAATTACGCATTCAATTTGATAAGAAAAAAGCACTTACTAATGATGTCTGGAGCTCGCCACAGCAAAGTGAATTTAACAAGGCTGTAAAAGCCATTAAAGAAGGATTTTGTCAGGATTACACTGTTGTTTGTCATGACACAATAATCCCCGATAAAGACGGTTGTGCTGTCATAGATGGTGTCAAACTCTGTAAAGAGGACTTCGTACCACCTCCGTTAGATAAAATATCACCATTCTGTAAGAGAGCAGAAGTGATCACGCATTGCGGTAAAGAGCATGGGGTAAACAACACATGCAAGAAATACGAGAAGCAAGGTTGTTCGTTTATAAAATCTCAATGTTTAACAGGAAAAGAAGGTGATATTGCTGGTTGCTGGCAATCTAGTGAAACATGGGATTGTGGAAAAGATGTTACCTTTAATAATGGCGCAGTCCATGAAAAGCTAATTTGTGACGGCGCTGTACAATGTCTAAATGGATCATGTTTACGTCCTTCATCTCAAGAGAATGGTGATTTTGCAACAGCGGCTGCTATGTTGAATGCGGCATCTTTTGCATTGGCAGATACGAATTGTGCTGATGCAGAAGAAGCAAACAACGGTGAATCTTCTTTGAATAAAGAGCAATGTGTCATTTTCAAAGGTGAAGCTCTGACATGCCGAACGGCAATGGGAGGATGGGTAGATTGTTGTGATCAACCGGTCGGTGTGAGCTGGATAGAATACGTACAGCTTTCAATGATGACTATGAGAGCGGCAGATGCCTTAGCGATAGAAGCAGGGTTGTTTGATGGTGGTGTAGGCTTATTTGATATGGCAAGCACAGCAGCTATGGATGCGGTGGAAGCTATTACAAAACCTGCTATTTCCGCTTTTAACTCTTTTGTTGGAAATGCCGGTGCTGAAGTAGCTCAAGGAGTCGCTGAAAAAGGCGTTGTCTCGATGACAACAGCAGCGCTTAACAACCTAACAACCAAAGTTGCCGAATGGACTGCAAACACCTTCGGTGAGGCTGTTACAAACGCTATTTTCCAATCCGCAGCTACTGAAGGCGGAAAAACTGCAACTCAATCATTAGCAGAAAACGGAGGGGCTAGCTCAGGTGCTTCAGTAGTGCAACTTTCATCAACGATCACAACAGCCATGTCAGTTGTCGGATATGCATACTTGGCATACCAAATGGCAAACCTATTGGTGAATATTATATGGGCTTGTACCGATGAAGAATTCAAACTGGCAATCAAAAAAGAAACTAAGTTAGCGACAAAGGTAGACAGTTGGTGTTCTAAGAAGGTCCTTGGCGCATGTATCGAAAAGAAAAGTAGCTACTGTGCGTATAACTCTCAGGTAGCCAGAATAATCACTGAGCACGTTAGAGGAACAATAGGATACGGTGATACAAAAAATCCGAATTGTGAAGGAATTACATTAGCAGATATGGATAAAGTAGACTTCACCAAAATAGACTTTTCTGAATGGACCGCAACTCTTAAAGAAGCCGACATGCTTCCTGATTTCAAAGAATTTGACCTCGATAAATATACGGGTTCTGGAAGTACACTCAATGCTGATGGAAAGCGAGTAAACTCTGTCGAGCGATTTACCAGAGGGGTTGAAGGTACAGATTTAGAAGAAGTTAGACAAAGAGCGAAAACAAGGTTAAGTGTTAAAGATGAATAGATAAAAAAAATCCCGCTTATTAGCGGGATTTTTTTTATCTAAATTTATATACCTGACCATTCCGTATTATTTTTGGCTCACTTTTCAAATTGCTCGGCAAAAACAGTACGGTTTCAGGACCTAACTCAACACTAATTTTCTTGAATTCTTCCTCATACCTACCAGTATCGTGTAAATAATGAACACACTCATGATCCGTATAATTATATGAATACTTCAGATTAGTGAATGGTGCTTGATGCACATTTACATATAGATTCTGATCGGAAATATTTCTATTTTCAGTAACAGATACAAATTTAGCAGCGTTACATGCTAAAACATTTCCAGCCACTTCAGCTTTAATTGCATTTGATAAGTATTTATCAAAGACAGAGTTAATACGCTTCGTTTTCAAAAGTTGGTCACTGAAACTCAGCGGTGTAGATCCCCATTCGGTTACTAGTAAACGACCTTCCATCATAGGCGCTCGTTCTTCTGGTGTGCTTGTATCAAAAGCTAAGAGCCCAAAAACAGGGTTTACTGTTGCAGCAAGGGTAAGATCCACTACATTTACTGCATTCTTACTTTGTGAGATGATTTCTCTTAACTGATCCATCCCTTTTGTATCGCTTACAACAATAGGTTCCTTAATTTTTTTTAATGAATTTCCTTTCTGACTTGGTACTAACACAGCAAAGATTGTGTAATTATCCGCATCATCATCTAGATTATTCAACCCTATTGATTTAGCAATTTTGAGAGCTTCACTTCCATTTTCAACCACTGGTTTTGAAGCCTCATTATTATATATCCAATTACTATTTTCATTATTAGCACAGCCGGATAACACTAATGAAAATAGAATTCCTGTAATCATTTTACAACTTTTCATTATTCACCCTTATTATTAATGAATTCATTTTCTTTAGATTCAGAGCAATAAGGACATTTCATATTGCAGGAATCCTCTGATTCGTGTGTAAGATAGATATATTTCTGCCGACACTCAAAACAGCCAGTTAAACCAATTATTCCATTTCGGTAATTGGTTGCAATTTGCCATGCCAAGTTCGGATCAATTATGTGTTTCTTTAATGGATCATCAAAGAAACCACAATGAACATTAAATAAATGGCGGTATGCTTTATAAGCACCAACCAATTCTTCTATTTGCAATCTATTTTCTGGATCTTGTGCAGTCATTAAATATACATGTAAAAAATCAGTTGCAGATCGTTTATCATGTTGATTAGCTAATATAGTGCTAATTTTTCTTAGTCGTCCTAACGTAAAATCATTATCCTCATTATCAATTCCTGAATCATTTCGTAAACATCCATACATACGTGGAGATATTGCTGGAATCTCAGACAATATTACATTCTTTCTAAATCCAAGTTTTATCATATCAATTGCTAATTGATAATCTTCTGGCGCAATAGTTAATTTCATTTAAACACCTTTCCACATAAGCGCGCTCTAGATTTAAGATAGAATAATACATCATCATATTTTTTATGATAACCATCACTATCGACTAATCTAGTTGATATAATCGAAGGTCTGTAAATTGGAGAAATATTTATTTGCTTTGAATACAAAGAAAACAGTATTTCCTTAAAAGAAAACTTATTAATTGTATTGTATGACTGACAATCATTAAACCAAAAGAAATGATTAGTATCTGTGCCAGACATGCTGTTAATAATTGCTGATTCAATTAGCATTGTTAAACGCAAAAATGAAACATCCAACAGAGATTTTTTAAAATTTGGGTCTTTCTTAGTATATAAAGACTGAGAATCCTCTTTATAGCTTAATATATAAGCAGGCACTTTCAATCCACTGAAAAAATCTCTCATAATGGAAAAATCTTCAACAAAACAGGTTTTGTCAGAATTGACGATCACAAATGGATTATTATCAACTCTTTCAGAATTACTTAATAAACTGAAAAGTACATCAGTCATTTCAGTGTTGTAGCAATTTATTTTATTGTTCATTTTCTTTCAATCTTTTCCATATGAGCAGAACTGATTCACCATATTCTTTAGCTTTGTTCTTTAACGCTGGATTTGGTGTGTGATAATTACCGATGGCTTGCGCTATATCATTTGGAGATAGTTCAATCGCTCGACACAAGACCTTCGCTGATACCTCAATGTTCTTATCTACATCTAATAACTCAGCAGGGTCAGAAACATAATTACTACCGTTCCAACGCCAATTAATTTGTGTAATACCGATATCAGTCAATGCTGAAACGCTTACATATTCCCGCACTTTTCGGACAGCATCATCTCGGTTCACCGGATAATAAGAGCCCATAATTGGGTTATTTAAAGCATAGCGATGGGGTGCAACAAAGGATTTATCGCCTGTTCTATGGGAGCTCTCTTTAAGAGCAATAGCATAGAGTAAAAGCGGATCGAGGTTACATTGTTTAGCGTGCTTTTCCCACGAGGTATTAGTTAAATCTACAACAGCAGCCTCGCAAATCGCAGCATTAAAAATGCTTAAAAACAGAAGAAAGCGTTTCATCCTCCCCTCACTTATTCTGAGCATATACGTATATATCAGTATAAATTATAGTAAGACATACATTAGTCGTCAACACACTATCTACGACTAATGCAATTTATTATACATTTATTTACAGTATGCGTAAACAGAGAGGGAGTAAAATTTCACTTATATTCAACATGTTACATAATATAAATAATTAGTGGCATGATACTTATTATCCAAAGAAATTAATAACATTCGCATTAAGTCGAAAATAGGTGTTTTATGGCTTAAGAAAGACAATTCTTTCTTCTGCACCAAAATTGTTATCGGCACATTTTCAAAAAACATTAAGTCACCAAGGGGGTTTTGGTGACTTAATGTATCTCACGTATTAAGTCACCAAAACAGTAGTTACGACTTAGTGTAATCGAAACATTAAGTCACCAATAGGGTGGTTACGGTATAATTAGTTTATGTTAAAATGACTTTTTCTGAACCTTTTCTGGAGTGCTGAAATTCATGTCAGTATCATATGAAGATGCGTTATTGCTAAAGCTGGAAGCAATCCTTGCTGACTGTGAGGAAGCAATAACTGTATGCGCTGATAATGCGGTAAATCTGATCCAACAGTTTATGCAAGAAATAAATAACAAACAGCTATTCTCCCCATACCTGCCAGTAATTCATAACGACAGGGGCTCAGTACGGATTCGATGGGGAATGGTTGTGATGAACAAGGCGACTAAAAAAGTTGGCTCTATGCGTAATGCTCCAACCACAGGTAATGGCGATTTTGACATACGCTATTTTTCAATTCGGTCTGATGAAGTACGCCAACTTATTCAAAAATACGAGGATAAGTTTAAAATTATCAGGGCTGACATTAAGCAAACCAAAAATATTACTAAATCATTGAAAATGAGAATTACACATTTGAAAAAGGGCACAAGAAAAACGGTTATCGGTGTTACTCGCTGATTTTTATGTTTTTTTTGTTTACTGTGAGCCGTAGGCGATCTTTTAGGGGGTACTGTGAGCCGTAGGCGATCCTTTCCCTGTCTTTAAAAACAGCGTAGGGGCGATTTTGAGAGGACTTCCACACATCATCGTGGATAAGCATTGGCGTACAGGCTAAAGTGGCTCAGAATCGCTTAGACGAAGCATATATGATATTAAAAAGCCACTACTTGCATCCATTCACTTTTTTCAGCCATTTTGTGCAGTATTTTACGAATAAGTAGAGGCTTTCCCTTTGGGGAAGATAGCCAGACACAATAAGCTCTGACTATTTTTCTGTAATTTAATATTGAATCTTAATTAATTAATCTTTTCCATATATCCATACTTGAATCTGCTGATATTTTAATTACATCCCAATTAATACCGTAATTACAATCATGGTTGTTTTTAAGTGCCTCCAATACATCTAAACAAAAATTCTTTTTATCATTATCACTTAAATTAAAATAGAAAACATCAAGATCAGTTTTATTAAATTCATCTAATTCTGTTTCACTATCCCAACCGGAAACAATACTTGCATGAATATCTTCAGCACACCACGTTACCGAGAAAAAGTCTTTCTCAGTAACAGTATATTCTTCAACACCTATATTCGACTTGCTTATTATTCTACGCGCTTCCTTTTCAGACTTTGCTTGTACATCAAATGAAGCTAGAGCATAGTTATTGTTATTAAGATTAACCTTATACGATACATTATAGGTATTCATGACTCATCCTCGTTTAATTATTATTAGCTGTGGTAATTAATTATATTTGAGAATTAATAATATATTCGTACAATGCTGAAAGCAATATTTTTGTAAAAATGATAAATACAATATCACCACTTATATAAACACAACAATTCATTATACAATTAATTACCAAATTAACAGAATTAAATTAAATCTTAATTATTCATCTTTAATTAAATAATGAAGTTTTCACTTTGACAAATATATATCTTTATTGTTATTTGCTTGATATGGTACTACTTCTATTTTTTCTCGCCTAACGTATGCCATATAAAAAATTAAATTGGATTTTATTAATGAACCTTAATACCAATACTAATATCATCGAATCAATTGAGATAGACAGAGTAATTGCAATCCGAGAACATGCTATTAGCCTATATAAAGAATCACTCTCTAAAGCAGCAGAGGCTATCGAAATATTAAAAACAATTCCCAATACCAACAATCATTTTCCTCACCAATGCATAGAGGACGATTTAATTGATTTGCAATACCCTAGAAATACTAATGATGATGATAACAGAACACGGTTTGAACTTTGGTTAGACAGAAAGATATGGAAAATGTTTATTGATAAATCTGGTATCAAAACAATCATGAGCAATAAACAAATAGAAAAGTTACATTACGACCTTTACGATATGAAATCGCCTATATTCAACTTTGAGAATGCATTAAGCACTTTTACAAGTTTAAGCGCTAACAAAGCTGATTCATTTAAGAATGGATTGATGGATGCGTTGCAATCTGTCTCATGGGATTACAAGAGTAATAATCCTCGCTATCTTGGCAAAAAAATAATAATGGATAATGCTGTTTCAGTTCGTAAGTATTCAACTAGATTTAATAAGACTGACACCGTTAACGATCTAGTTAGAATATTTTGCATCTTACAAAAAAAACCAATTCACGAATTTCAAAATAGTGTAGGGCTATATATATCTGATAATGTGCGAACTAATAATAAAAATTTTGAAACTGAATTTTTCATCGTTAAGTGGTACAAAAAAGGCACAATGCATCTATTATTTAAAAGTGAAAGTTTGATAAATAATACTAATGATTTGATCGCAAAACTTTTCCCCTCAGCATTGCCGCCTTTGTGATACACATTCACAGTCAAGGTATCGAGGTATATCTACACACATCAGATATACCTCAATTAATCCTCACACAGTAATACCACATAGAATAAGCCTCATATAAACCTCAGTTATGCATCACACCCACATCTAAATGATATATTTTCATTTTCATTATGATTTTTACACCCTGATATTTCTCAAATTAATCTCATATCAACCTCTTGCGACACTCAACCTCCACTGTTAAAATTACAAACATACTCAATATCGCATCAAATAAATCTCAGATGCATCACATTAACAATTAGAGGCTTCAAATGCGTATTTATATAGATGATGGTTCTACTAACATAAAAATGCTGTGGGAACAGGATCAGGAAGGTGAAGTAATTAAAATTAGTCCTAACAGCTTCAAACGCGGTTGGGGTACGGCTTTTGGTACTGGCAAACCATTCAACTATACCGTTGATAACGAGAAGTATTCATTCGATATTATTGATCCTGACAATTTGCCAACTAACAACGTAGCTTGGCAGTATAGCCCTCTAAACGCAGTTGCAGTGCAACATGCACTTCAGATTAGCGGTTTACCTCCCCAAGAGGTTGAAATCGTTGTCACTCTACCATTGGCAGAATTTTACGATCAGGATGCGCAATATCGAATGGATAACATCCAACGCAAAAAAGATAACTTAATGCGCGAAGTTCAAGTAAGCCGGAATGAACCTTTCAAAATCAAAAAAGTAACCGTTCGTCCTGAGTCAATTCCTGCGGGTATATCTTTGTGTGATGAATTAAGACCCAATCATTCTGTACTGATTATTGATATTGGAGGCACCACAACTGATATCTCAATGGTTTCTGGTCAAATGACGTCTGTATCACGCATTTTTGGTGATCCTACGCTTGGCGTATCATTGGTGACTAACGAAGTCAAAAGAGCTTTGGCGAACGCTTCAACAGAAACATCCAGCTATAACGCAGATCAACTCATTATTAACCGGCACGATGAAAACTATCTGTTAGATAACATCAACAGCGTTGATGATATTCAGATGGTGAAAGATGCCATGAATAGCAGTATTGAACGACTAAATACCCGTGTGCTCGATGCGGTCAGCACCTTTAAGGGCTATACACATGTCATGGTTATTGGTGGTGGAGCTGCGCTTTCCGCTGATGCAATCAGAAAGAAAATAGCAATCCAACCAGAACGTTTCTACGTGGCTGAAGAACCTCAGTTTGCTTTGGTTCGGGGTCTGAAATTATTAGGATAACGTTATGAAACAAGAGCGTAAAAAGATAATTTTGTATCTTCGTCCCGAACTCAGCGAGGCTGATAAATTCGCAATTAAAAAGATTGAAGAATCGCCGGTTCAAACTGAAGCAGTACGTACAGCGTTACTGGCAGGGATCGCATTAGGGGAAATTGATGATAGATTGCCTTCTTTGCTGGCTTCAATTCTATCAGACAGGACAAAGGCTGATACCTTCAAAGTAATGTTAGATTCCTTTCTAACTGTTGATAGTGACGGCACTCATGCTCACAATAAAGTAAATTTGAGTCAGGCAAAACGGGCGTTACTGACTGATAAAGTAAAAATAGAGAAGGAGCCCCCAAGTCAGGCAGCACAGAATTTGAAAGGTTCATTACCAGATTGATGGGTGGTGTATGTCCGAACAAGTGTATGGTGAGACTTTAAAGTTCTTCGCCGATTGGCAGAAACACGAAAAGAAACGTTCCTGTCTTAACTTTCAAAAGGTAGTTTCCAGATCTGGCGTTCCTACCCTTAACATCGAGATAGCACCTCTTGAAAAGGATGGAACTGCAAGATGGGAACAGAAAATGACTATTCAGTTATCCTTAAAAGAATTGACTCAACTCACTGCATTAGTTCTTCTATCAAAGAAGTATATTGATAATCTAGATGCCCGATATCATGGGGGTCATAGAAACAAAGGGTTGTCTGTCTTTGATAATGGCAAGTCAGGAATGATTTTCTTGATCTCTGAAGCAGGACAGACGCTAGAACACGGTATAGATCAATACCAACGTTTGGAACTTGCTGTGTTCATCGTACAGCAGCTATCCGCAGCGTTAAAAATAAGTTATGCATGTACTGTTGTAACGCTAAAAAGTCTGTATTTGAACGACACTCATTAACTGAGAAGCCTAAACATTTGTTTGGGCTTTTTTTTTCAATCATAAATGAATTTACATTTTTAGCTCTGAACAGCGAGAGACATGAAAACTTGTTTTCGTGTCGGTGTCGCTGTTGAACAAACGAGCAAAGCGAGTGCGTTAGAAAGCATAAGAAAATTGTCCACAGTGAAGCACATCTTAGCATATTAAGATCTTTTCTTTCTTTTTAGATCTTAAAACATTAAAACCTTAGATATGGGGATATATTCATAATAATCATTTAGTTACGATATTAAAGGTCGTCGCTGATGCAGTGAAAGGTCGTCGCTGATGCAGTAAAAGGTCGCCGTTGATGCAGTGAAAGGTCGCCGTTGATGCAGTGAAAGGTCGCCGTTGATGCAGTGAAAGGTCGTCACTTGTAAAGTATATGCGGTTAATTATTAACCAAGGCTCATTATTTAATCAAAAAAATCCTATCCTATTAATTAATATTAGTTTATTTTCTAATTTTGTTGTGGATAAGTACGATTTTCTTAAATGTTTTGTAATATTCCACTACCGAAAAAGTATATTTTTGATTTGCTGCAAAAGGTCGCCGTTGATGCAGTTAATCAATAAAAAGGTATTTTTCTGCTGGTGGCTAAAGGTCGCCGCTGATGCAGTATAAATATATACTTCTATCATAATTTAATCCATATATATCAACACGTTATGCAAAAGGTCGCCGTTGGTGCAGTATAGTCATAAAAAAAGGTACTTTTCTATTAAAGGCTAAAGGTCGCCACTTGTGCAGTATATAACGGTGTAAATGCTTAAAATAAATCCTTATATATCATATTGTTACACTAAAGGTCGCCGTTGATGCAGTACGGTCATAAAAAAAAGGTATTTTTCTGCTGGTGGCTAAAGGTCGTCGCTAATGCAGTATAGAATGGTGTAAGCATGTATATATAATCCTTATATATCAATCGGTTATGCTAAAGGTCGTCGTTGGTGCAGTATGATCATAAAAAAAAGTTATTTTTCTGTTTAAGGTAAAAGGTCGTCGTTGATGCAGTATAGAGTAGTATGGTGGACTTCATTAACTTACTGTTTATCAGTATGTTAACGAAAGGTCGCGACATATGCAGTTTGTCATATGGAAATTTCGTTAACTGACTTGGCAATAAGCCGTCATGGAAGTATTGCTAATGTGAGAGGTAACATACTTTATGTATTTATTATCACAACGTTAAGGCTATTTTCGTCTGGTGTTCAATACTCCACCAGCTACGTATTACTTTAAAGGTCACTTTGCTTTTAGACAAAACAACCTTTAGAATATATACCTATCATGTTGGAATTGAGTCTTTTGTG
>NZ_CP096299.1:0-103352 GCF_033676985.1 Providencia sp. PROV236
ACCACTATAGAGAGTGAAGAATTATTTTATACACAAGCCTGTTTTCAACATATCAACAATACAGATCCAATAATAAGATCTAAAATGTTCCATAAGTACCACAAGATCCCTTGTCTTTTTTTGTATGGTTTATCAATTCGTTATGACATTATTCGACCACTATAGTAAGTACAATGACTTCTATAGAGAGTAAATAAACCGCTATAAACAGTGACATGACTACTATGGGAAGCAATAATAGACACTCTGTAGAGAGTGTGATAGGAATTGCTTGGGGAAAAAAGTGACTGATATATCAATACCTAACGATGAGTTTGCTTCAGCTTTTGCAGAGTTAAACAAAGATACAGGTGAATTGATCGTATTAACACCTAATACAAATAACACGGTACAGCCCGTTGCTCTAATGCGGTTGGGGTTGTTTGTTCCTACCCTAAAATCAACAAACCGTAGTAAACGAAATTCTATGTCAGTTATGGACGCTACGGAAGAATTGAAACAACTATCCCTTGCAAAATCAGAGGGATATACAAATATCAAGATCACTGGTGAGCGTCTTGATATGGATAACGACTTTAAGACATGGGTAGGTATCATCCATTCGTTTGCTAAACACCGGGTAATCGGTGATAAAGTGACACTTAAATTTATAGATTTCGTAAAACTATGCGGCATTCCATCTGCAAGATCTTCTAAAAGATTAAGGGAAAGATTAGATGAATCACTGCGTAGAATAGTCTCTACTACACTATCTTTCACCAATGATTCAAAGGCTTATCATACCCACCTCGTACAATCCGCTTATTACGATATGAAAGCTGATACTGTAACTATTCAAGCTGACCCTAAAATTTTTGAATTATATCAATTTGATCACAAGGTATTACTGCAATTAAGAGCAATCAATGAATTAGCGCGAAAGGAGAGCGCACAGGCTCTTTATACATTTATTGAAAGCTTACCCCCTAATCCTGTTCCTATCTCAATGGCGAGGCTTAGAGCGCGGTTAAATTTGCAATCTAGAGTCAACACTCAGAACGCGACTGTTAGGAGAGCTTTAGAGCAGCTTAAAGAGATAGGCTATTTGGACTGTACAGAAACAAAGAAAGGTAACTCCGTTTACTTCATGATCCATGAGAGAACACCTAAGCTAAAGAAAACTAAGCCTATTAAAACGGTTAAAAAAGCAAAGACCACTAAAGAGAGCAAGACCACTATAGACAGTGAGAATACCGTTTTGGCAGAA
Source organism: Providencia sp. PROV236 (assembly GCF_033676985.1). Classification (NCBI taxonomy): domain Bacteria; kingdom Pseudomonadati; phylum Pseudomonadota; class Gammaproteobacteria; order Enterobacterales; family Morganellaceae; genus Providencia; species Providencia sp. PROV236. The sequence goes on from NZ_CP096299.1 coordinate 1,247, forward strand.
CTCACGAGAGAAGAACTAGAATTATTGGAAAAGCTCAGAAAATCAAAGAAATAAGAATCAAAAGACCACTGTAAACAGTACAAAAGAAACGACCACTATAAGGGGTATCTCTCTTTATAGTGGTCGTTTCTTTTTGTTATGCATATTGTTTAGTTTTCTTATATGGCATGAACTCTTTTGACTTTCTTTGATCACTATAGGCGGTATACTTTTTCTCTCTACAGTGGTTCTATCAATAGATTTCTTCCATATTAGCAAAAAACGCCGCAAACCCTCGCCCGACAGGGCGAGGAGCAGTCACAATTGTTATTCTTCCGTTTCTGGTTCTTCTTCTGGTATATCCTCTTTATCCATATCCATTGCGGCATCAGCTTTTTCAGCGTTTTCGGTATGCCATTTTTCTAGCAGTTCAACGATTCGATGCTTCTCAATTAGTTTAAAGTTATCAATGATATTCTTACGCGAGTACGATTTTTCGTTAAGAAGAATTTTACCCGCAGAGTCTTTTTTCAAATAACCAATTGCCAACATGTGATCAACAAGAGATTCGGTAGAATCAATGCCAATGTCGGTATCATAGTAGAAATTCCACGATGCGGTTTTAAACGGTGGAGCTACTTTATTTTTAATCGCTTTTGCTGTTACAACGTCACCAACACGCTCATTTGTTCCCTTATCTTTAATTTGAGCCTTAGATAACTGAATGCGTAATGAAGCATAGAACGCAGGTGATTTACCGCCAGCAGCTTTTGTATTATCGCCAAATACAACCCCGATATCTTGACGGCATTGATTAAGGAATAACATACACACATTAAAATCACTCGCCCAACTAGCTAATGTTGGAAAATAGGTTGAAGTACAACGTGCTAAGGCTGTGTTGTCATTCATGTTCACATCATCTTTCTTCGATTTCTTGCCGTCAGCTTTATTCATCATCTTTTCATAAAGCTGTTTTGGGATCATCGACGCGAGGGAGTCAAAGACTAAAGTTATAGGCGTTTCAGGCTCAATAATCTTCTCGTCACGTATTTGCTTAATGATGTTCCCCGCATAGATAATAGATTCTTCAAACGTTTTAGGGTGCTGGTAAATCCAGTTACCATCATCACCCACATTTAACCCACATTTCGCCGCTAATTGAGAATCAAAGCTCTTTTCATGATCCATAAAGATTGCAACGCCACCCATTTTTTGACAGGCAATCATTGCTTGTGTCGCTACATAAGTTTTACCGCTAGATTCCCAACCAAAGATTTCAGTAATACGTCCACATGGAAAACCGCCAGTGTATTTTCCTGAAATGGCTTTGTTGAAATGAGGCATACCAGTATCAAGCCAGATAGAAACATGTTGATGTTCAGCGTTTTTCTTTACGTTTTTCTTAAAAAAATTCCGCATAGCCGCTTTAGTATCTTTAGCCATAATTACGCTGCCTCTAGTGGGTATATTGTTTCTAAGACATTAGGTTCAATCAGCTCTAAGCTGCACACTTTACAAACACGGTTATGAATAGTGATGCAATGCTTGTAAACGGTAGCAAGTTCTCGTTCCGTGACCGCAATTTCATTTTCTTTCAAAATAGAACGAACACGCGCCAATCCATTACGACCGTAAAGAGCAATAATTTCTTTCGCCAAATCTGTCGGTGTAACGGTAATTTTTCGTTTGATTAGTGAAGTGATCATGCGGATTTACCTTTTAAGCCATAGCGGTCGAACGGGGTATAAAAAACCTCTAAATCTTCTAAAATGGTTTGAAAATTTAGCTCTAACATAAGTTTTCTGAATTTTTCAGGATCGTAATCCATCGGAATTTCTGTGATAGTGTCAGGCTTTAACGGACAGCCTCGCAGCATCATTAGTTTTAGATTGCGCTTGAAAATATCCAACATCCCCATGCCCTGTTTTTCGTTAAATTTGTTGTTTGCTAAATTAACGAAAGCATTGCGTGACCGGTTTTTCATTAACTCCGTACCAGCGCGAACAAGACGGCATATTTCAGCAACAGAACCATACTCAGCTAAGAACTCCATTGCACCTTTTTCACCTATACCGCCAACACCCGGTATTGTATCGGAGCTATCACCATGAAGTGCTTTACCTTGAACAAAGGCTAAAGGTGTGTGATAACCTGTATCATCAAAGAAATTTTCCATTCTGATAATTTCATCGGTGCGTTGGTTGATGAAAGAAACTTTTTCGCCAATCAATTGTTTATAATCACCGTCGCCCGAAAGTAGATAAATATGATCGTATTTGTCGATTTCAGTCGAAACCAAAAGACCCGCTAAATCATCAGCCTCACCGTCTTCTGCAAAGAATTGTTGAATACCTAAGTAAGAGAAAGCGCGTTGAATGTAAGGACGTTGCGCCTTAAATTTCTCTTTCATAACTTCCATATCAGGATTAGGCAGGCGTGTTTTATAGTCAGGGAAAAGAGTATTACGCTTGACTGGCTTTCCATCCCATAGAACGCAAACGCGGCACTTTTGAATAGATGCAAATCGCTTTGCGCTTCGTAGCATGTTGTAAATAGCTTGAGTTTCTAAATCGCCAACTTTTAACGTAGCGGCTGATTGCTGGTGGTAATAGCCTTGACTGTGGGCGTCTATTAATAATAGGTTCATAATGTCACCAATAGTAAAGGCGCACGAATGCGCCTTTTCGTTGCCAAATAAAAGATTAAAGTGCTGCTAATTCTTTCATCATGTCGTCAAGGTCGTCCTGATTGACCGCTTCACCAGTTGGTGTTGCAACAGGTGGTTCAGGATCAGGTAAAGTTGCTGTTTCAGGTGCTTTATACTCAACAGCCGCTGCTTCTGCCGCTGCTTCTGCCGCTGCTTCTGCTGCCGCAGTTGTCGTTGTTGTAGAAGAAAAGCCCGGCAACGCTGCTGTACCGTCAGTACCCGTAGCAGGTAGTGATAGTGTGGAGCTGATACCAATAGAAACGCCAGTAACCGCACCAATCGCTTTTGCTACTTGTGACGCTTTGTTAATGTCGAATTGAGAGTTGGCAAACTCAAGTAAATTATGTGTTTCAGCCATGAGTTTTACAGGGATAGCCATTTTCCCATCTTTGCGTGATGGTGAAACGGAGTATTCAGTATCACGACCTGAACCAGTACGATTGATTTTGAAACAATAACCATTTTCCGCTGATAATGGCTCACCGATTTCATCAGTCATATCTTCTTCAATCAACTTCAACACATCTTCAAAAACGGTTTGCGGTAATTCAACAAGTTCAGTTTTTTCCGCAGTGGTGATATCAGGTGTCGGTGTGATTGTGCCGTTCATTAAGAAACGACGACTAGCGCGAATTTCAGAAATTGTTTCTTCCATTGGCTTGTTGCCTTTATGGATTGCTTTTGCTTCCATAATGCCTTCACACAATTCGCAAGCCTCGTCATGAGTTGCGCTTTTGCAAAGTACAGCAACTTTCTTTTCTTTACCCGCTTCAACTGTTTTAACAAAGTGCATACCGAATGCTTGGTAAAAAACATCATCTGGGTTTGCTGGATTTGGGAAAACACGTAAGTAGCTGATGCCTAGAGGTGGCTTGGATGTGTTTAGATTTCGACTTAGACGTTTGGCGGCAATTTCCTGACGTTTACCTTTGATAAGTGCGAGTAAGTTTGACATTTAAGATCCTTAATTTGTTTAGTTAATTTAATTTGTTTTATCTGTTTGGTACTTTTGTTTCGTTTGACGATTTAAAGTTTAAAGATGATAGATCAGTAAATACATACGTAAAAGTTTTTTTTAAAGGTTTATGGTTTTTTGCCGCTAAAAGTTCCCGAACCTAAAATTTCATAGTCGAGAATTGCTTTTTTAGATGCCTGAACAATCATGTCTCGGCGATGTTTTAATGCCTCCACTGCTGCTTTGTAGATATCGGACAATTCTTTCGTTTCGTTGTAACGCGCTCTTGCCTTAACCAGTGTTTTTGCTATAACTTCCACTCGTTCAGGTAGTTCGTCTATAAAGGTGGTTTTTAGAGAAACACCAATATCATCATCGGAATAGTGACGTTCAATTTGCTTTACCATTGCCTCAACCGATGATTCCGAGGTTTTAGTGCCATTCATATTCCTTGCGGCTCTGACTAGCGAATACAGTGCTGATTCAAGCCCCTCGATTCGATTTTTTTCTTCTGAGACAATTCGTTCTGCCTCCGCTTGCTTTGCACCATAACGAATTAGTAAAATTGGATGGTTAGTCCATACCGAATCCAGATCATCTAAATTTGTACTTAATTCTTTTGTGATTTGTTCAATGATGATCTGCTTTGGATTACGATTTTCTTCTTTCATCCTGTTAACCTTTATAATATTAATTGGGTAAGTGAGTACCTATTATTGTTCGTAAATCTAATCTATTAAAGTGCAACAATGACGAAGTGATTTCGTTATGATTGCGGGATAAGCTGATGGATGGTTGTCGCTATTAACATGTACAATATAATTCTTAGTCCCCGTCACTAGACCAGGCAAACAAGCACCTTCAAAACGAAATCTCACCAATTCAATACAAGTATTCCAATCGGTTGAGCTATCAACTTCAATCTCACCCTCGCTGTAATACTTACCACTAGGCTTAAAATACGTTAACTTCAATGTTGCTGTAGCCATTTACGCCACCTTTGAATATGTTTGTTGTCTAAATTCTTTTATCTTTTGCTTCAATTCTTCAACGGGCACACCTTTCGCAACCAAATCGTCCAAATCGCCGCCGATGAATAAATTCATTGACGCAACACGATTTTCAGCCGATTGAATGAAAGCGTCTCGATAAGAAAGTATGGCGTTAAAGGCTTTTTCAGTGTTTGAACTTGAAGATAAGTCGATTAAAAGGCGGCGTAACTCGTCTAGCGTACACGATTTTAGTAATTCCCTTGCCACGGCTCTCAATTTCCGATTTTGTCTAACACCATCAATAACAGCGAATTGTTTTGCTATTTCTAATGTTGTCGCGGCAGAGATAAACTCACCAAAAGGTGAAGCCATTATCATAAATTTTGCTTTTTCACGAACGAGATCGTTGATTTCTAGGTTCTTATGTGTCATGTCGATTTATTACTATTTGTTGATTTACAAAGATAATAAGCCATTCAGTTAGGGAATAAATAACAACTGAACGGCTTAGTTTTATTTTAAGAGGCTTCAATTGCGGTGGCTAATTCATTGACTATTTTAATTAGTCTCTCGTCTTCCTCTGGTCTGAAATACAAGATATTAGGGTTGAAAGCGTAAAAAACAGTTGCATCCATTTCCGCAAAGTATTCTTTTCTGCCAATCAAATCAGAGGGTTTAGATTTGTTGTTGAAAAGAGACGCAGCCATGCTTCCGCAAGCCATAATGTAGGTTGGTTTAGCTAACTCAATCTCAGATTTCATATATTCCGTGAATGCTGATATATCTTCTTTTGAATAGGATTTAGAGCCTTCATCTTTGGCTTTCTTCATTACACCTGTAATGTAAATATCACCAAGTAAGAAACCTGCATTTGTTAATATCGCCTTAAATTCGTTATATCCCGACTCCATAAATATACAACTTGAAGCATCAGACTTACTCGCGCCGTCAAGCACGATCATAAATTTAGGCTTTCTTCCTGTCTTCGGTCTTACAAGGTTATTTCCAAGACCTGTTTCAGCCGCGATACGATTCATCAATAAATTGATATTTGCGTTTGTCTTTTCATCCATAACGAATTTACGAGACGTTTTGACGGCTTCTATAATTAAATTACCCATTAATTCAGCTTGGCTTTTTCGACGCGACTCGTCGGTTGCTGGTGGGGCATCTGGTGTAATGCTGGCGAATGCACCAACCAATTCAAGATGTTCAATCACGCGAGAGTTACACGAGCGCTTGTTGACAGCCTCAATAAACATTTCTTTGCTGGTAAATTTACCACCGACTTTGTTTCTAGCTTCAACTATTGCATTACTGCCATTTGACGAACACCCTTTAATTGCGCTGAAAGGGGCAAATAGAACGGGATATCCGTCAATATCGCGGATCTCTATTCTTTGGCTGGAAATATTAATATCAGGCGGCATGATTGAAATACCGTAATCGACCGCATCAGATACCAAGTCTTGATGTTTATCTTCACCCAATATTGTCAAAGCAGCGGCAAAAAATTCGGCTGGATAATATGTTTTCAACCACATAGCTTGATAACTGATAAGCGTATAGGCAACGGAGTGTGATTTGTTAAATTGATATGCACCATTCTTTTCTAAGGCATCCCAAATCTCATTTGCCTTTTCTTCGCTTAATCCGGCTTGTTCAGAACCCGCGACAATACCAATCACTCTTTTTCCGTTGATCGTCAATTCAACACCCGATTTAAGCGCATTCTCGGCAGTTAATTTCACATCACCACATTTCCAATGTTCTGCTCTATGAACTGATTGAGTTGAACCGTCTTCAAACTCTACCGATATCCATCCAGCACCAGCTTGAGCCTTGAATAGCTCCCCCATTTTTGCCATTTTCGAGGCATCTTTTTTACCGATAGCTTTACGAACTCCATCAGCCTCAGCAAGTGTAAACCCACCTAGAATCTGAACCGCTTTCATCGTTTGTTCTTGATAAAGAATAACGCCGTTAGTTTCTTTGGTTAGCTCGTCTAAACGAGGATGTAAAGATTGCGGAGCAGCGTAACCTTTTGCAACCTGAACAAAGGTATCTAACATACCTGATTGAATCGGTCCCGGTCTGAACAATGCGGTTGTTGCAACTACAGTTTCAAACGAAATAGGGTCAACGCCACTACCTAAGTCTTTCAGCAACTTACGCATAGGGGCTGATTCTAACTGGAAAATACCTTTTGTTTTCCCCGAAGCAAAGTTATTCATAACCTTTGGATCGTCCAAAGAAACTTCACTTATTTTTACCGTACCTACCCCGAAACGTTCATCAATATAGCTAACAGCTAAATGAAGCAGATCGAGAGTAGCCAAGCCTAAAACGTCTAGCTTAATTAATCCCATATCTTCACAGTGACGTTTATCCCAATTAATCACACGCTCGTTACCGCGTAACTCAATAACTGCACGTTCGCGAATTGGTACACTTGATACAATCATCCCCGCAGCGTGACGACCATAGCTACGCATAAGACTTTTTAATTTACAGGCGGCTTCAAAGGCTTTAGGGTGCTTTTCGGCATATTTATCGAGTGATGCTAATTCTTCACGCAATTCTTCAAGTGTGAAATCGTCGCCTTCTTTTGAAATGAAACTAACGTCTTTAGAAACTGACAAATCTTGCGCTGGCACATTAAAAATACGTGCGGAATCTCGTATTGCCGAAGCTGCTTTTAAGTACGAATAGTTAACGATTCCTGCAACGTAATCTTCACCGTATTTTTTATATAAATATTCAATCGCAAGGTGGCGTTTAGATTGGGAAAAGTCCAAGTCGGCATCGGGTAAGTCTAAACGTTCAGGATTGATGAAACGTTCAAATAGCAAACCGTGTCGTATCGGGTCAACGTCTGTAATACCAACACACCAAGCGACCAATGAACCGCCCACAGAACCACGACCAGCACCGACAGGAATATCATTATTAATGGCATGTTGCATTAAATCTGAAACCATTAAAAAATAACCACAGAACCCTAGTCTCGTTAAGATCTCTAATTCATATTTAAGACGTTCGATATAAACAGACCACAATTCTTTTTTAGGCGTGTACCCAAATGATTTACCAGTTAGTTTCGCCCTTAAACCATCAGCAGCCATTTTCTTTAATGTTGTCGGTTCATCTTCTGCCATTTTAGGCAATGCAGCTTTCATCGGGTGCCAGCGATATTGACACTTGTTGATTATTTCATCCTGCTTAGTTGAAACCATATCAGGCGAGATTTTTACATCAGTTCGTAGACAAAACGCTTTCAAGTTTTTAAGTAAGTGTATGCGGTCGCTAACTTCGTTGTCGCGTACATAAGGTACTCGCATCCGGTGGATCTGATCTGACTTTACGTTGTTACATATTTGATAAGCGACATCTTTTAAGGTGGCATCGTCTTTTGTTTCATAATAAGCGGGGTAAAATGCGACTCGATTTAAAGACAACTCGTTAGCGGCTATGGCTGATTTAATGTTAATTTGATCAAAATACGGTGATTCCATTGGATAGGTAGCGCAGTACAAATCATCACGGTTTATATCAGCTAATTCTTTTAATAGAGTTACGCTGTCACGGCGACGAAATATGCTATCAATATCCGAAGTCATTAAAACAAGATTGCCTTTTTTGTATGCTTCTACAACCTGTTTAAAATCGAGTCGAGGTGTCTTATGAAATTGTTTACGATCATAACCACTGCTAAGTAATGTACAAAGGTCGGAAAAACCCTGTTCATTTTTAACCATGGCAATAAGTGAGTAGCCATAATCACGATTAACAGGTAATTGCGTTTCGCCAGTTTCTTTGCGTAGTTTGTTTTCATGTTCCAAAAATGGGTTATCAACGATAAACAAACGAGAACCTAATATGACAGAAACGTCCTCACCAGCCTCAAGCTGCATTGGAATAACAGCAGATATATTCATGGTGTCGGATGTGATTATTGCCTTGTAACCCTTTTCCTTTGCGATCCGCACCGCATTCACTGCCTTTAGCGTTGATTCACCTAATGAGAAGTCCGTTCTAGCTAGTAACGCTTGCATCTTTTTTACCCTTCTTAATTCGTTTTCCGTCACTATCTGTTGGAAAGCCTGAAAAATTACCGAAAATGGATATGAGAGTGTTCTTCGCTTCTTCATGACAAGCCGTTATGTGCGGACATGCCGCACATACAGTTGATTTAGTTGAAGCCGTTGTTATTGAGCCAAAACACCCAATCATGCAGCAGCCCCGAATATACGAGTCGCAAACTCGGTAACAGCAAGAGCAGATGCAGACGGTAATTTGTTGATATAGGCTTTCTTCAAACCAAGTAGCATATCGCCACGCATAACACCGATCTTTCCTGCATTTAACAATTCACGAGGTCCGATAGGTTGTGAGATTTCTTGCGACTCATAGGCTTCGCGGCAACGCTTGGCAAAATTTACTAGCTGTTTGGCTAATTTTTCAGGTATGCCGTGAGCGATCAATATGGCAATTTCTTGATGTTGTGGCATGTATTCAACTTTTGACACGATAGCGAATCGTGAGAAGTTGGCGGCGTTCTGTTGGTTTGTGCCTTGGTACAATCCTGTTTCATCTCCTGAGCCGTTTGTGTTGCCAGTGGCGATAAATGCAAAGTGTTTATGTTTAACAGTCCTACGCCAATCAGGGGTAGCTTCTTTCAAGATTAATGGCTCACCCTCTAACACTGGTTGATACAAAGACAGAATTTGCGGATAGGCAAAATCGTATTCATCAGCAAGATAAATAAATCCGTGCTTCATGGATAAGGTCAAAAGACCAGGCTCAAAATAAGTACGTCCATCTTTTGCAAGGATTTGACCTGTAATATGCGATTCTTCTGTTGAAGCTGTATGTTGAGAACGAATTAAAGGACGACCTAGACGCGCTGCAATCTGCGTTGGTAGAGAACTTTTCCCTGTTCCTGCATGACCCCATAGAAACGCTGGCATACCGGTTGTGAATGACATAATGACGTCTTTAATTAACTCAACATCGTTAAAAACGTAACTATCGTTAACGTCAGGCACAAACTCAGGAAAAGGACGGTTTAAAAACACCTCTGTGACAATAGGTTTACCCATTGCGTTATTAATTGAACCCTCGGGCATTTTTAATACTTCATACAACGCCGCTTTTTCAGTGGTGTAACTTGTTTCGCCTAAATGACCATGAATAGGTGTCACCGTCGCCTCTTTAGTTTCGTCGATTGTTTTGCTTTCTGTCTCTGCTACCGAAGCTGTAGCCATTTTTAGACGTTCTGATTCTTCACGTTTTTTCTGAGCCGCTTTATAAGCCGATGGTGAGATCGTAGGTTCACTTGGAAACGTTGCTTTGTATTGAGCTAAAGCATCGTCAGGACTCATAGGCTCACCGTTGGGGTATTTAGGATGGTTTAAACACTTCAAACTACCGTCGTCATTTTTCGGTGAAAAGTGAATTTTCATAAACACTTCTGGTTTACCGCACCATGCACAATGAATTGGCTTGATATCATTTTCTTCCGCGACTTTTGACATTTTTCTGAAACCCTTAATTTGTTTGTGTTGTTGTTTTTAAAACTTATATATATCTTATATAAATAAACTAGGTATGTATTCGAATACCTACCATAAATCTTAATATTTTGAATAAAAATCTATATAAATATTATGGGAGCGCGGCATTCGATTTTTGTGGTTTTAGTTAAAAACCAGTGAAGTTTCCTAGTAATAAATCGCGGATCGAGGTAATTACTGTTTTAGGTAAATCATCAACCGAACTAACGCTAGTATGGTGACGATAAAAACGCGCCGGGGCTTCGGTTTGTATTCCTACCGCCAGAATGTCGATATTTGTTTTTTTGGTAATAAACTCGACAACATCCAACAAATGATTTGAAAAGCCAGAACCAGCGGCACACGGAGCACCGTCAGACAATACAAACATAATTTGTTTATCCTCGGTTCGTCCGTTGTGGTGTTGTGATAAAGCAAGAATACATTCACCGTCTGCATTGTTTGCTAATGGCAATCTATCGCACACAAAACCCAAACGAGCCATGCAGGTAGTTGAGTTAACTTTTTCATTCCAATTTTTGAGTATAGGCATAAACAAAGGCTCGTAACGACTTGCGCTATCGGCATTATCAAACATACCTACTGTTGTAAAACCAGTAATGATGTTTGGTACTTTAATTTTGTCTAACGCATCAGAAAGCGCGTAAGCCGACGCTAGAGCTAGACAAATACGTCTACCATCCATAGAGCCAGATAAATCTACAACTAACTGAACCGCAGCGTTTACAGCACGATGCTCGAGTTTTTTTGAGAACACGCGATCATCATTAATAGACGGGCAGGTGATTTTCCATAGGCTTGATGAATTAATTCTCCCTTTCCTTAATCCGTTAACCTTTTGAACTCGATTTTTACTCGCTATAACCCTTTCTAGGTCTTTGGCTAAGGTTTTAGATTTAGTAGTGAGCATAGGCTCAATGTATTTTCTAAACAAAATAAGCCCTATTTTCTCATTAAATACATAATGGTCGGGGCTACAATCACGCCATTTGCTATCACCTATTGATTTTGGCGACTTGCGAATAAATTCCTCTGCCTGTTCTAACGGTCCCATAAAATCGTTAATCCGCGAGTAAGGCTTATAATCGAATTTTGATACCATTTTTAGTTCGTCCGAAATCATATCTTTGGTTACGTCTTCCGTACTCAAAGTTTCAGGCGCATCAGGCGCATCAAACTCTTTCATGTCCTCGTCAGTCAGCGTTTCGCCGTCTTCACTGTCTTCACTTCCACTACTTGTTTCACTTAAAGGCGTTTCTTCTGAGCTAGGCGTATCGGAGCTTTCCGTGGTAGATGTTTCTCTACCCGTATCTAGTTCATCGGGTGAAGACTCAGAATCGCCATGTTCACCGCCACTATGAGAAGTGTCACCGCTAAATTCATCTATAGATTCAGAATCAGAACCGGAATCAGAATCAGAAGGGTTGTCTTCGATTGTCTTTGTATCTGACTCCCGATCTATTGTTGAGTCTTTGGTTGATTCGGTGGAGTCTTCTGCTGATTTTGAGGATGAATCCGGCTCTAAAGGTGGTAAATCGTCTTCTTCTTCTCCGTGTTCAGACAAATCCGGTTCAAATTCATCTTCCGAATCGGTTTTATCTTCCGCCTTAGTTGGCTCTGATTCTGTAGGTTCATGTTTTGGTAAATCAGGTTCAACTTCTTCTTCTGAATCTTCTGGTTTACCTTTTTCTTCTAACTTATCTTTTTTACTTTCGTCAGTAGATAAATCCATACCTTTATCGTCGGTATCAGATGCGTCTTCTTTTTCATCTTCCGTTTTTTTGGATTCTGGCGTTTCTTTGGCTTTAAGTTCTTCTTTCTTCTTTTCCTCAGCAAGTCTAAACGCTTTTATTACATCAATTGCGAGTTTTGCAGCACCTTCAGATTTTGTAATTTTATTTATTCTTTCTTTGTAATTAATTGATTCTAATATTGAAATCTGTTCATCGAACCGCCACCAATGACTTTCCATAAAATCAATAAATGGCGTATGACCGCAATACGCTCTCGATACAGGCATGAAGAATGCAGCTAAGAAAAGGTCTTTGGTGTTGTCACCGAAATGATCTATAAACTCTTGAATTTTATTATTAAAGAAACTATCAATTAGGTGCTTTTGGGTTTGCAATAAATGCTTCCGACTACCGGGGAACAAATTACCCATTTTGCGCTCAATGAATGTATCTTCTACTACATTCCATAAGCTATGCGCTGTCTTCCCTTCCATCAGCTTACTTATTGATATATCAGTAAAAAGTACATGAGCAACTTCATGATCGATAAAGCCACGAATAGCAGTAAGTAAATCGTCTGATGCCGTATCTGGTATTGATGGAATATTTATGTACTCTAGCTCGCCTGTTTTTTTGTTATAAGCACAATAGGCTTCATTACCAAAGTCAACTACTCGTATTTTTTTTGCAGCAAGTAAGCCGACAACTGTTTGTACAGACTCTCTAAAGTTAAGAACTTCGGGTCTAATCTCACGTTTTTTTGACATTGATATTCCTAATTTACTAGCTTTGTGTGTTTTTCGAGATCTGTATAATAAAAAAAGCGTATAGGCACTCAAGCTATACGCTCTATAGATGGTAGGTACTTGCGTTAAGCAGTACGGAAAATGATTCGTTTAGTGCCCGTATCAACTATTACAAATTTTGTCTGCATAATTTCAAAGATGTGGATAATTACATCGTTATTTAATGATATTAATTGCAACCCTACCTCTTGATTTTCAAGAAGAAGTGTAAGCTCTGCCTCGTTTGCATCATAAGAATCATTAATGTTAAGCCCATTGAGAATATGTGTTAATGCTTTCAAGGTTTGCCTCTTTGTGTGTATTTATATACTTACATTAATATGAAATAAAATGTAATAATTTGTAAGGCGGATTATATATATCTATTTTAATAAAAGAAATAGGCTTAATGAAAACAAGTAATGTTCGTATTTGGTCGTGTTTATTTAGTTTTTTTTATATAAAAAAGCTGGTTTCTGTCGGGTGAAATATTATATCTATTTACTTATACAATGATAAAAGTGTATATTTACATACAGTAAAACATTACAAAAAATAAAAGGCAAAACGTATGTCAAAAGATAAAACCAAGAATGTTATTGGTGATTTTTTAACCGCTGCTATTATTGCAAGCGGGAAATCGCAAACTCAAATAGCCGAGGAAGTGGGTTATTCATCTCATAACAATATCTCGATGTTGAAGTCTGGAAAAATGTTATTTCCACCTGAAAAGATTGAAATTTTTGCAAAGGTGTTGTCTATAGACGAGGGAACATTGTTCCGTGTTGTTATGCAATCACGTTACCCTGATTTGTTTAATCTTTATAGCAGAAATGCAGAGGTAATTTCAGAGGATGAAAAAATCGTTCTCGAAAATTACCGTAAGTTTAAAGGCAAGGAAGTTGAAGATCCTGCATTAGCTAAAATGAAAGCCGATGAATTTCTTAAAAATATCAACTCTCAATCTGAACAATAAATCTTCGAAGTAGGCGGCAGAATCAAGCCGCCTTTTTCGTAGTCGTGCATCAAACCTCTATAACTATCCGCATCAATTATTTCTCTAATATTAGCGGAAAGCATATCTAATGCTGATTTCATGTGGTCGAGATAATTATAGCGGTCATAAACCCTATCAATACCCTCAAGTGCATGATTCATTATTTTACGCGAAACGTCATTCTGAACACCTAACTCCGCGAGTTTTGTTCTCGCGGTTCTTCTAAGGTCGCGAGGCATAAATTCTTGTAACCCAAAGTGTTGCGTGTCACGCACCATGCGTCTTATTGCTTGTGCCGCAGCTCCTTTTGAAATGACGGTATTAGGCTGTTTTGAAGAAGGGCAAAGCCATTCACTATTCTGTGATGCGGCAAAGAGATTACTGACGCAAAGCTCCATAAGTGGGCTGATTGGCAATGTATGATCTCTCCTTGATTTATTTCTATTACCTTGTCGCCATAGTTTTGAATCAAGATTAAATTCAGATTTTTTAGCTCTAAAAACTTCATCAGGTCGCCTTGCGCTCACGAGGCATAATCTCAACCCCCAACGAACCTGTTCGCTAAAATCCCACATATCAAGTCCATGCCAGAAACACCATATTTCAGCATCAGACAGAACACGAGATCGAGGTTCTGCAGCTTTGCCGCCTACATCCTTTCGGGTCATTGAGGCTAGAGGACTAACCTCAATGTACCCTTGGTGTTCGCACCAAGTTAAGAATTGTTTGCACAATGCAAACACCCGTTTTGCCTCATTAATTTTGTTTTCGGATAGTAAGTTATTAAATACGCGGTTAAAGGTTATTTTATCGCATTGTCTTATATCTTTTTCACCAATAGACGGTATAACATGAGCTAACAAAGAGGACACCGCAATCTCTGGTTTACGTCTTGTTAAAAATAAGGAAATCTTTAACCATATCATGATTAGGTGTTTTATTTTTAGGTCGGAGCCCATCTCATTATATAATGTATCAAGTATACAATTACGTACATTTAAAATATAAGTTATTGTATTGTTTCCTACGTATTCTTTTAGATTTTGCCTAATATCGTCACTATTATTTTTCATGACTTTTGCCTTTTATTATCAATAAAATTTACTATTTATTTTTTACATATTAGGTCAAAAAATAGAATGACTCCAGACCTATGTAGTCTGGAGTCATAAGAAGGTGTTTTGGTGAATTAAATCAGTAAAGGTGAACTTGGTTGTCAGTTATTAATTCGTCACAAAATCGCATTGTATTTCTTTCTACAAAGCAGTAACTAATATTTCTTGCACGTTTTAGATAACTGATCACTTCGATAAGTTTGTAATAGGTAATTGGCAACTCTTTGTTACTAGGTATTATTTCATTTTTCATTGCTACGTATGAAACGGGCACTATTTCGTGAATAGCTAAAAAACGGTTTCTTTCTAAGGCATCCAATACCCGTTCCGACAACAAAATGATTTTCCCGTTGCTAGCCCCGTTTGCAACCAACGCTCTCGTGTAGCCAACTTTGTAGCTTCGATTTGTTCTAGGATTTGTCACAACACGGATAGTCTGTCTAATGCTATTGCATATTTGTTCTATACTTCTCGCTCTGTTTGAAGCCATATTTACAAAATGGTTGTTGAAATGTTCTCTGTTGCACATTTCTAACCCAAAATGTGACATAACCCTAAAATCTAAAATCATCTTTAATAATCGCCATTACATTTTGCCCATGCAAATTCTGACGATGCCGTTATTGTCCTTAATAACCATCCTATCTTTTTCAAAGGCAACTTTTCCTTTATCGCCGCCAGTGATAGTTATTGAATCAGGCAACTTATTTGAAGATGTTTTTTTAAGCTCATTACCTTTTACTGATTGCGAAACGGCAACTTTAGGTAGTGCTGCTAAAAACAATGGCACAGATAATCGCTTTAGAAAAATTCGCCTATTCATTATTTCCTCTCAAAAAAATAAAGCGCCAACAAAGGCGCTTCATTGAGTAGCTGACATTCTGACATTCTGACATTCTGACATTAGGAGTTGGAGCACCTAGCACTGGCTAACTAACCTCGGTCGAGAAGTAAGTTAGTAAGTGGCAGTATGATAGAGTGGTGAGTCGAATCACACTGCGTTTAACCAAGGTTGTATCTTGAAATGTATATCATTTAAGATAAGCGTCTAACACCGCCACACTTCAAGACAACCCTTACTACATTTATAGCCATGGAAGGATGTACGGATGACCCAAGAATACTAAAACATTTATGTAAGTATGAAAATACCTACTCCTTGTCACCGATTTTATCTTCATCATCACGCAAACATGACGGCCATTTAAGTCTAGGGTGACGCAAACTTCCATCAGGTGTAAATTCGTGGAAATTCACTTTAACAATACGCCCCATGTATTTATCTTGGTTGTGCCATATTTCATCAAGATACTGATGTTTAATCCCCGAAGCATCGACCACAACACCGTTTTCGAGCAATACCGTTACTGTTCCTAGCGTATCTTTAAAAGCCCCGTCCGCATCACCAGGTTTAAATCCGACAATCTCACCGTCTGCTTCGTTTTCGTCTTTTAACTTCCACCAACCGCGAGTGCGTTTAAAATAGTAGGGCGCGTCAGGGTCTTTTGCCATTTCGCCTTCTTCGTTAGCATCAAGACGGGCTTTGAATTGTGCTACATATTCCTCGTGACTATGGACGATATTAAAAGGTAGCAACTTAACATCAGGCAATACTTCTGTTTTCTTGAACCAATCAATGAGGTGAGTAATACGATCACGTAGTTTGACACCTGTAGTTGCATAGGATTTATCTGCACTTTGTTGTTGCCATTCAGGTAAAAACCAATCAAATAGCCACAATTCCGCACCAACTGCTTTTACACCTTTCTTTCTTAACGCTGAAATTGTACCGTTAAAAGAGCCTACAACACCCTCACCATCAAAATAGATAGTGTCATAGCCGGTTGCTTTGCGTAGATTAACCATTTGTTCTTTTAAATGTTCTAGCGTTGTAACTGGATTACCTGTTCGAGATAAGAACTCAACATCTTCACCCTCTACTTTAACGATGATCCGCATACCATCCAATTTTTTCTGAGCAATCATCGGGAATTTAGCGTGTTTGTTTTTAACTTCTAATTTCAAATCGCCTTTTGCGCGATAGTTTGTAGCAAGCTGAACTTCAAATACCGGAATTTTAAAAGTAGGAAATACTTTGTTAAAAACAGATATACCGATACCAGCTTTCGTTGTTTTAAGAAGTATGCGGCGAAACATATCTTGTTCTTCTTCGTTCATTTTAGCCAAAATACCTTGAACGGCTTCAATTGCCTGTGACCCCGTAACGTTTCTATTGCGTAAATCGTCCAACAGTAGAATTACTTCTTCATCGGTTATTTCGCTCGTTTCAAGGGGTTCTGGCTTGTTGTATTTCTTTACTCCGTACATCATAAATGGGTTAAGAATATAGTGCATATAATCGCGTTCTACAGGGTTTAATACCTGCAATAATTCTTTTTTTTGATTAGTGCCGACTTCATTCATGGCATCAAGTTTGTTCTTTAATGTGTACAACGCTGTTTTCATTTTCTTAACCTTTTCATTAACTAATCTTTAAGTTTTAATAATCTATGTAAATAAAATAATTATATAAATAAGAAAATAATTAAGTAATTGCCTTATTACACAATTGGTTATCTTCTCTTTCAACTACGGGTTTTTGAGATATGCTGACAAATTCCCAATGACGCAACGTGCGGTTAGATACATCACTATCTTTACCTATCCAACAATCTACAGGGTTAACTTCATCATCTATTCTCGTATATAAACGTACCGCTATTCCGTTTTCTGACAGAGCTAAAACATCACATTTAATCCAAGCAGGATTCAACGCCGTTCTTAAACGAGCAAAGCAACGTTCGTTTAATTGCGGCTGATACGAAGATTTAGCCTCTAAAGCATTTTTTTTACTATGTTGTTGCATTGTGTGAACTCTCATTTTTAAAGGCTTCTTTCATGCCAGCAGCGTAGATGTTATCTATGCTTTCAGGGGCAGAATTAACCTTTGGATTTTCTTTTTGTGTTGTAGATTCTTTGATAGGCGAGTTGATAGTCATGATGCCATTTTGCGAACGTTCGGTTTCTTCAACCTTGACTGTAGGAATTAACATGTCTTTGTTAAACCAAGACCGTGCTATTTCTTTTGTTTCGCGAATTGGTTTTTCGGGGAAATTGACTACTGACGGATCGTAATGCTCATAATACAAAACACGACCTGCTTTTTTCTCAGCGACCATCATGTGAATAGCAGGGCACTCTACCTTTGATAAAGCGACAGAGCATGGCGCACAAGACTTCATTTTATCCAATGTACCTTTGCGCTTGGCGTTTACAATATGTTGGCATAGGGTGTATGTCTGATTGAATCCAGTCGGCTCACATTTGATTCGATAAGCGTTGGTTGCGATTAAAGATGTTTCAACGCCTTCTGGTAGGTTAATCACATGTTCTTCTACATTTATCTTTTTCATTTCAAACCCTTTATGTAACTATGTGCATACGTACTTAGATATGCACATAGTAGCCAAATTAATTAGGTATCAAACAATTATAAATAGGCATTAAAACATGCCAGCCATATTAGAAAGCGGTGATGATTGAATTTGAATTTCCATCACTTTAGATGAAGCCGCTTTTATGCCGTAAGAGATAGCTTGCTCTTTCATCATACCAATCTCAGCGATTGATTTAGAGGTCGCTCTTGCGGAACGATTGATAAGATTATCCATAAACGCATTAGCATGAAGTATTGTTTCGCTGTTAATATTTGGAGCTGTTAATAGAGCAGAGCCTTGATAATCTTTGATTTTGCCTTGTATTTCTTCTGAGGTGTATGGCTTGTCGCTGTAATCTGGCATGTTAATAACGGTGCTACCGATAAAAGCAACAATACCAGGTTTTTCGCAAGAGCCTTTATCTAACAAAGTAGCTATTTCCTCCATAGGCATATCTATATATTCATCGTCGGATTGATTCTGATAGCTTTTAACAAATGTATGGAAAATCTCTAACGGCTCGACTTGTTTGAGATCTGTTGCTACGGCAGCAAGCATCTTGTCTGTAAAACCTACCATATAAGTAAGCGGCACCTTTGATTTTGGCTCATGGCTTTTCTTCACTATGTCAACGCCGTATATAACTTCGTAAACAGATCCATCTTTCTCAATATGAAGATAATCTACCCGTAAACATGGCTGATTAGGGCTATACGGGAAATTTTCTTCTAGTAGTCGTTCTAGTTCACGATTCATAATTGAAAAACCGGCTTCAACAACCGTCTCCATATCGCTACTATCTAAATTAAAAAAGATTTCATTCTTTTTTATTTTTTCCGCAAATTCTACTTTAGTCATTTTCACTCTACCTTAACTTAATATGTTGATCTTATATATTATATACGTATTTGAATACCTATTTTTTTATTTTGAAATAGCTTTATGCCCTTTGATTGTCATTTCCAAAGCTAATCTGTCTGTGAATGGCTTTGATGTGTAATAGGCTTTCAGAATTTCAGCATCGGTTGAACCGCCAGCGTCTTGATTTTCATTCTCGAACGCGGCTATTTTTACATTCAACCCTATTGATCGTAGCTTTTTAGCGGCTTTGACGGTATTTCTTACCGCTTGCTTTTCTGAATCCCATAATAAAATGACGTTTTTCAATCCCGTTTCTTTAAGTGCCAAAAAACCGCCTATTTGATCTTGCCCCTCAACAGACAAATCACCAGATAGGTGCATACCAAATGTGCCTACAGGCTCAACATAATCACGCAGAGAATCTTCATTGAATAATGCACGTTTAACCGCGAATACGTCAAAAACACCTTCTAGCAACACGACAGTCGATTTTCCCATAGCATTATGACCGTTATAAAGAAATCGCCCTGATGCTGGTAGCGTGGACGGAAATAGATACTTTTTGTCAGCAGATCCAGTTATATCACGACCTTGAAACGTACATAAATTACCCGCCAAGTCATAAATAGGAATAAGAATACGCATCGAAAAATCTTGAGTCGCTACCCTACCACTAAAATCGTAATAAACATGAGCGCCATTTACGATAAATCGTAAGTCAAAATATTTAACTAGCTCAGGGGTTATACTTCTTTCATGAAGATAATCGGGGATTCGTCCATCTGGCAACGGTAGTAAATAATGCGGAGGTAATTGAACCTCTTGTTTTAGAGAGACAGAACTTTCTAAAACTCGTTCAGGTTCTTTAGGTCGCCAACCTTGTTCGACTATAGCGGCTTAATTCTCGACCCGACAATCCTGAATGTCTTTGAAGAAAGCGAAAAACGTTAAATTGTTCATCTTGCGGGTGGCTACCAGCAAAGCAAACGCCAACCTTAGTTTTAGGATTAAAATAGACTTTCCAATCATGGTTTCCGCACGTAGGACATTCTCGAATATTTAACTCAAGACCGCCTTTACCAGTAGTCTTACGATAAGTTATCCCTTCGAGATCTAAAAATTGCTCAAAGTCGAACTCTGATAAATGTTCCCTTATTTCGCTATTAATACGCATGGTTTGACTCGTGAATTATTCTTCTTACTAATAATAACAAAGCCACAAATGCCGTGTAGTATTACCGACAATTGTGGCTATTTATCAATAGGCTAAGGAGTGTTAACTATTAGCTTTTGCGTTATCAAATTCTTTACGCATATATCCGTAAAAATCTTTTTCCAATTGTTCGCTAAATCCCTGCTCACGAATTTTTCTAAACATATCCATAGATAGTGCAGCTAAACGGCTTTCCAATACATCAACAGGTGTTTTTTCTTGTTGTAGTAGTTGGTAAGAAATTGGCTCAAAGTAAGCGAAATGGATTAATTGACCGTCTTCTCTCTGAATCAGGATTCCGCTTTGAGTGCGAGAAGTAAAAATTCCGGTATGCCAATTTATGCAGCAACGAGGGTCAAAGTATGCGATTTCATCCCCTACATTTAATTGATTTAACATTTCATGGAATTGAGCTTCTTGCGCCTTTAACTGCTTTGCAAATAGTGCCAGAGTAATAAACGGTTGTTTGTTTTGTTCTTGGTTAAACATAAAGAATCCTCAATTTGTCTCAGTTGCTTATATGTGTGCATTTAATGTATATATACTTGATCGGGAGTCACGATAAATGACTAGGTAATATCTATAATTCGCTTAATAAATTTCATTTGATCGAGGTTCTGTTCGATACGAATACTCACTTCACCTTTTTGGTTTCGCGAGCCTGCAATATACAAACGAGCCTCTCCTTTCGCTTTTTCTTCTTCTGTTTTGTTGATGGTGATAATTAAATCCGCAATACGAACCTTTTCAATGTTATCTGCCGCATGATTCATCGTAGCGACTTCTGACGAACCACCCTCGCGGTTAGTTTGTGACGCTGTAATACCGGCTACATTGTAGGTATCAAAAACCGCACGCAAATCGGTATAGATGTTTTTCACATCCTCTCTAACGTCGCCGCTTCGATAGTTTGGCTTCATCAAGTCGGCGTAGTCCACAACAAGCATATCCAACGTAACGCCTGTTGAAATAATCCCCTCTATCATGCGAACAACATCGTTAGGGCATACAGAACCGGGTGGGCGTTGTACGACAAACATTTTGCCTAGTTTAGTTGCGCCTAATTCCTTTAACTTGGCTGAAACGCGATCTCGGCTTTCAACCAGTTCTTCCATATCAGTATCAGAAAGACGGGCATCGAAACGGTCAGCAATAATCTCTTTGTGTACTTCTAAAGATACATAGAGAACGTTAAATCCGGCTAGAGTGGCGTTGACTGCAAACTCCCCCATACCCGTTGATTTACCCGATTTTGCAAATCCCATAAATAAGGTCATTTCTTTACGACCCCATCCACGGTGATAAAGTAAGGCGTCTAATGCTCTGATGCCTGTAGTAATACCTTGAGGTGGTGCTTCTCCACTGGCTTTTTTGGTTCTCGCTTCAAACCGTGTCGCAGCTTCTTCGTAATAGTCGTAAACTTCGTTAGTGCCGCTACCGCCTAAGTGTTTAACCTTTTCCATGATTTGCATGGCTTTTTCAAAGTCGCCTTTATCTTTGAACTCAGCCGCCTTTATCATGGCGTTATCGAAAGCAACCGAACGAGCAAATAAAGTAACTTGATCGACCATGTATTGTGAGTCGGTCAGCTTCACTTCGTTGATTTTCGATATGGCGATTTTTACATCAGGTACATATTCAGGACGAATAATTTTTGCTTTTGCATCGTTAACAATTAGGTTTATCAATGTTGGCATTGACGGAGGCTGCTTGTACATTTTGTAAAAACGTCCTGCCGCAGCTACCAGAAACGACAACGCCATATTCTCAAATTGTTTTGGTTCAACTAAATCATGAGCCTGAGAGATAAAACGATAATCACGACAATAATATGCCGCTAATAGCGTTTGGAAATTTTCATCGAATTTCTCAGACAATGAAACGCCTGTATGCTCAAGTTCCATTTCAGAGGACGACATTTAAATCACCTTTAACAACAATAGGATCACTATTTTTCACGCTCTCAATGGCTGAATAATTTATTGTCTTAAATTCACTCCGAACATTTGTGCCTGATTCATCCAATAGCAAAGAACAATCGTCAAATTTGCGTATATAACCTCGCACAAAATTTCCAGTCGTAGTTACTATCTCAATTGGGATTTGATGAAATTTAAGCCACGATAGGCGAGACTTTAAAATCTCGTAATCATTTTTCATTTTCATTTTCCTGTGTGTTGTATGTTTTTTAATTGTTGCATTGCTGAATAGGCAAACTAGAGCAATCGCAAGGCTTTCTTGTGGTCGTCGGGGAATTGCATTTTGAATATTTGTTCATCGACATATTTGAGAGAGAACAATGCCGAATAAATCACTAAATAACGTTTGGCAGGGTGAGTATTTAGTATTTGCTCCATCACATAACGTCTGTGAGCTTCTTGTACTTCATCACCCACATATTCATTAACTGTAAAATAACTCAATGTTGAGCCATTCAAGCGCGTTCCCTGACGTTTCTGATGTTTGTCTATGAATATTTCCAACAAATCATCTTGCCAAAGATGTTGAGGTCTAGGTAATTCGTTCCATTCACGACGAGCCGCTATGGATAACATTGTTGAAACGAAATAGTTGTAATCAACACCTAGTTCGTCGGCTTTCTGTCTTGCTTTCCATAATGAGGTGATGTTTGCTTTGGAAAGTTTGATAAACGGTACTCTTTTGAGTCCTGATCTATACGGCGCTTTTCTGAAATCTTCTCTGCCGTGTGTAGACATAATTAGCGCGTATTGTTTCTTGTAAGACTCCGCGAATAACAATGTTGCATCCATAGGATGTAATTGACGGTAATCGAACCATTTAGATTGAAATAAATGTAATTCTTGCTTCGTCCTTGATAAGCCGACATTTTCAACAACCCATTTATCTTTATCAGACGCCGACCAAGAAAGCATAAATTCCTGCGGATCATCTTCATGGATAAATTTATCGATAGATAAACACATAATTACATATCGCCTATTGACATGTACGTATTCAAGTACATTTTATATCAGTGTAAGAGACGAAAATCAAATCCGCAGTGTAGGTATATCAAGAAAAAGAGAGATGTTTAAAAAAAGAAAGGAAGCAAAGATAATGCCGTGCTCCCATAATATATATATAAGATTTTAGTTACAAACTACCAACTAAAACAAATTAAGGATCTCTATTCTAACTTAGGTTGTTTAATTATCAAATTCTTTGAGTTGTTATAAAATTCTATTAAATACTATGGGAGCACGGCTTTCTTTCAATGGTCGGCTAAAATATGATTTTTTATAGATTGAGTGTATAATGTACTTATAGATTGTCCAACATGCGGAGGGCAGTTCATGAATACTAGAATGTCTTTATCAAGGAATAACAAATTAATGCCTTATGTAATACCCGACACAGACGCGGATTTTAATACAAAATTAAAAGCGCCTGAAAAGAATATCGATTTCACAAAGATTTTTTTAGAATCAGGTGTGGTCGATTTTTCGTTGCCTGGTTTTGTTACACCTCATGGCTATAAATTTGTTAAATCCATCAATAAAGATCAGTACCGACTAATTGCTGTCGGTGACGAGCCAGAGACTGTCTACCTTGTTGAATTGCGTTTCCGAAATGACATTGTGTACGGTAAGAAAACATGTACACAAATAAAAGTTTGGCGGACTATTTCTGCTAGACACAATACGGCAGTTAAAGATTTGCCACGTACTTTTTTCACTGATTTACTTTCAAAGCATAGTATTGTTGTTTCCGACGAGGAACAAACTGGCGACGGTAAAAGATTTTGGGAAACGATGATTGATTGGGCTTTAGATAGCAATTATCACGTTTATGTTTCAGACGGCACGCAAGAAGATAGACCATTGACCGCAATTAAAGATATGAATGAATTTTATAACAAGTGGGATGCTTTTTGTTGGGGAAATGACCGCGATATTCACACTCATAGACTAGCTGTAATCAGTAAAACTAAAATATATTAATAGGATGTAGGATGGATTATAAACAAGAAGCGATAAATCATATAATTAGCTATGCTTTACATTGTGGTTTAAGAGTTGGACATGCCTATAATACGAGGGGGTTTTGGTTCAATGATTCTACACTATCACTAAACCCTAAAATTAAAGATCAACTAACCGAGGCGTTTAACAGTTTAATTGAGCTTGGTTATTTTAATGAAACTGAGAGTGCTATCATTTTAACTGAAAAAGGCGATCGTTTTATATATAATACTCCAGATAATTACACTTACGAACAAGAAGCTAAAGATTACATAATTAGTTATACTCAAAAAAGCAGGCTTCTAGTAGGTAATCCTCTGTTTATATTAGGCTTTGAACGCTCTCTTATTACATCAAATCTTAGCCGAAATGCTAAAGAAAAATTGAATGAAGCCTTTAATAGTCTGATTCAAGAAGGTATTTTTGAAGAAGATGGTAACAATATCATCTTAACACAATATGGTTATGACTACATTTACTAAATATGAGGCAGTTTCGCTACCGCCTCTTATAGTATTAAGTGTATTAGCTCAGATTTGACCTGACACAGCTCTGGACTTCGTGCGTGAGGAATAGACCACGACTATGTACAGGAGCCATAACTAATAAGACAAAAAATCACCTATTTTTAGCTGATAATACGCACGAGAATTTAGACTTGAAGATATATAGCTAGCATCTTTTACTTCCAGTATCGCGACAAGAAACCGGTAAATTAATGCTTTTATTTGTAAAAGAATATTATCGTGTTCTGAACTTGATCTCTCTGTTCCGTATGCAGAGAATCCCAGCGGCTGATCAAAGAAAATTGCTTCATGGAAGCTATCATTTCGGATTGGTGTAATACTGTCTTTTCCATCAGCCCAAAATGGGGGATGCATCTCAAACTGTTTACACATCCATTTAACTCTATCGATATGTTTGGGTTTTTCATGTTTTTTTGTTATATCTCTTCTATCCCACATAATAGAAAAGCACCCATCGAGTGCCATATAAAGATACTGAAATTTTTCAAAATGTAGGAGTTGTGGTCGTTGAGCCAAAAATAATGCATGAATAACTGCTGCTATACGCGTGCATTCACGAGGGTGATGGTTTTCTTTTTTCAAATAATTTAAAGCCACCTGTATGGCATTTTGTTCGCTTGAATCTGATACAACAAAATCAACCAAAGCTCCGGGTTTGATAGGTGTTGCATCTAAAAAACCAGCTTGAGTCGTTGTCAGGCGCATCCCAGTAAAGAATGATAAGCACCAAATGACAAAATTTAAATCTTCCTGACTGAAGGCTCCATTTAGTGTCAATATATGGGTATTAGGCAGACTGAAAACTCGATTACTGTATGGTTTTGTGCTTACGTTACCATACAGATCTTTGACTTTTTGTGAACCAGCATAAAACCAATCTTTATCGACGTTAGGATGGGCTTTTATATCGTTTATAACTGACTTATATTCTGGGATGGTAATAACTGAAAAAAAATCGGTTTTAATATCCAGATATTTTGGATAAAAACCAAATTTAGTAGAATTACTTTCAACAGTTGGTTCTTTTGCATATACGTTCATAGTTACCTTTTCAAAAAATTTTTGCTCCTATGATAATCATAAGCACTAACGTTTTCTACTCGCTCAAACCAGACTGTCAGATTAGGTTTGGCTCTGTGCCATAG
This sequence comes from Providencia sp. PROV236, assembly GCF_033676985.1. Classification (NCBI taxonomy): domain Bacteria; kingdom Pseudomonadati; phylum Pseudomonadota; class Gammaproteobacteria; order Enterobacterales; family Morganellaceae; genus Providencia; species Providencia sp. PROV236. Next base: position 27,255 of record NZ_CP096299.1, read on the forward strand.
CTGTGTCAGGTCAAATCTGAGCTAATACATATTAAGGTATTTTCTTATCCAATTCTTTAATTAAGTCTTTAATCATTTCAGGTTTGGTTTCTAAACTCAACTCTAACGCAGCTTTGATATCTTCAAATGGTAGATTGGATAACGTTACCAATGCCGCTCTAAACACATCAGAACGGCTCAGATTCGCTCTACGAGGCACAATCCTTAATAGGTCAACTAATTCATGATACTCGTCTTCCATCGAGACGGTACGGCTCTTAATTGGATCATCACTATTCTTTCTGCGACCACGCTGTTTTACCGTTTTTTCTTTTAGTTTTGAGTTGCCAATAAATTCTTGCATTGCTACTTCGCGGTCTTGTTTCGCCAATCCGCCTAATGGATTCTTAGCCATTATTTCTCTCCCTATACACAAATTCTTTTACTAATGCTTCAATTTCTTTTTCAGCTTTTTTATCTCGTTCTACGGTGGGTAACTCAAAAATTGTTCGACCCGCTTCTTCGGCATCATCATAAACGTTACGTGCATATAGATTGGTATCTAGTGCAATCATACCAAATGTTTCGCAAATTTCTTTTGCGCCAATAATTCGCGTTGCCTGGTTAGGTAAAGAAGGGCATTGGTTCATTACAACGCGCACTAACAAATTTTCATTTATGATTTGTGCCTTTTCGACAATCCCATCTAAAGCAGCAAGAGAACGAATATCTCGACGTTTAGGTCTAATAGGTAGCAATAGATGTGTTGCTACTAGCATCGCTTCACGTTGAACCTCTGAGTCAAAGCCACCAGCATCGATAACCACATAATCATATTTGTTCGCATTTTCGCTTAGGTAGTCCATAACACCTTCGGTTAGATAATTAAAAGAAAAATTATCTAATTTAAGGTCTGCCGCAAATGATGTTCTATCCTGACACCATTGATAAGTGGTTTTTTGAGCATCGATATCGAGTAAGTGTACGGTTTTTTTTGCCTTAACTAATAAATATCCAGCAATTTGTTGGGCGATTGTGCTCTTGCCGGGTCCACCTTTGCTTCCGCCCACCAGTATAATTTTTGTGTTACTACTCATGGATTTTGCCTTTTCGATTATTTATAAGTCGATAATTTTTTCTATAAGATACCTTTAATATTTATAAATTGAAAGAAAAGGTGAAAATAAAAACCTTTAATAATTCCCAATGTTTACTTATTTATATTGTTTAGATAAACAAAAGGGAAGCTAGATGCTCCCCTTTTTCCAACCACACATCCTATAACCTATAAGATTGTGGGTTAATATTGACCGCGCTGTTTCTGGTGTGAATACATCCTTGTCACTGATATAAATCGGTGAAGCGATGTCACAAAATATCGGCTCAATTTTCTGCTCTGATTTACTTACGCATCCAATCATTACGAAGCTCATTAACAACAGCATCGTCAGTTTTAGAACGTATTTCATTTTCAACCTCGTTATTGACGGACGTTGTTTTATTTAAACGGGCAATCGTGTATTTGTTTTGCTTTAGTTCAAAGGTTTTCCTAGCGGCTCTACCACCTAGTTTGTACAATGAAAACAAAACAAAAATAATCGCCAACATAGTGAATAATATGATTTTAATTTTATTCACCATTATCACACTCCCACGATTTCCAAAATCATAACCATTAGCTGACAAGGGTAATTGTACGTACCTACATTAACGGGGGAGTGGAATATAGAGTCTTGTATAAATGCAACCTCAGCTTTGTTGTTAACGATCCTACCCATATAAACCGCTGTATAACTGTTGTAACCAACAATGTTTGAATCCATTTGACCACCATCCAAAACCATTGCGAATGTTCTACCTACTGGAAGCTGCAATGACCAAGACTTAATATGGTCAAGATAATACACACCGAATACACGCATTACAGACCAGTTTGAACTAAACACTTTAGTTTTCGACGAATTAAAAACTTCTATTCCACTTTTTGAAGAAGACCAATTATATGCAGCATTTCCATATTCGTAAGCAATACAACTTGGCGTTCCCGAATTATCGTAATTTCTAGCGATAGTGACTTCATTTAGATTTTTTGTCTGATCACCAACGTATGCTCTACACCACGACGAACATCTTAGGGCAACTAATGATGAATTAGCTGATTTAACAAAAGAAGTAGTTGCAGAAGTATAAACATCCCCTGTTACAGCCTTTGTTCCAGCTTTTAAAGAGAGATTGTTGACTTTTTGCAAACACATGCAAAAGTTTTCACCATCTATTTGAACAGCTCCGTTTTGCCCTCTGACCACAAATCCATTTTTTGAAGCCATTACATAACCCCATAATACAAAATGAACGGCTTTGCAGCCGTGAATGGATAAGCTCCTGCTTTAATTACTAAAGTGAGGGTTGTACCTGAAATCGTTACCCTATAGTCTGTATACGAGTTTCCATACCCACCTCCGACCCAATAAAATAACGTTCCTTGCCCTGCAAGCTCAGGAAATGAATAGGTGTAGGTTGCTTTAGTGCCAGCAGGTAAATTGTTAATTATTTTTTGTCCACAAAAGCGTCCTATTTTATCTGTAATAGATAAAATACTCTTTCCGCCTGCGTCATATACTTCAAGACCTGATTTCATAATAAAAGGGCTTGTTTTTACAAACCCTCTCCATAATTAGTTAAATTCCTTTTTGGTAACGCTTAACCTGTGCGTATGCAATCACGCAAGCAACGATGATGGTTGCGGCACCGAAAACAACACGCACAACAGATCCGCTAGTTAAATGACTTTCTGATTTCGTCAGAGCATCGGAAATTTGAGGCATAACTTCGGCAATTTGACCTACACCTAAAGATGCCGCTACGGTGGCACTTGCTGTCTCTTTTGTGACAGGAAGTTTCGCTACAGTTTTAGTTTTTTGCACAACACCAGCGCGTCGAAGCCCTTCATCTACAACTTCACGGCTGTACCAACTATTAAGATTCTTCAATCCACCGTCACCATTTTCTTGACGAATGATTGCTTCAACCAAAGGTCGCATAATGTTGTAGTCATGCAGATTGATATTTTGATCGGGGGTTACACCAATGGATTTGCTTACGAAACGAATGTAATTGTCGGTGTGATTTTCGACAGAGGGCGCCCATCGTTCTACAATCTCTCTTACCGTATCGATACGTGTGCCATTAGCGGCTTTACGTTTATCATGATAGGTAATTAACGTGACAGCCAACGCTCTGATGCCGAATGTTGGATCAACAAAAGTACAAAATCGCTTGTCTTTTTGTTGTTTGGCAAGCCCTTGCCACGGCGAACCCAATTCTAAATTACCGGGATTGTTGTTACGAATCCCTTTGGGTGTTTTTATTTCTTTCATAAAAAACTGTCCTTAGTTTCCTACGCCATTCTTTAAGCCCCACGCCGCCAGCCCAAAGATAAGAGCCACGACGATTATTGAGCCAACTTTAGAGATAATCCCACCATAGAAACCACTAGAAAGGCTGTCTAGGCGTGTAAGTAGTTTGTCGATGTTGGCGTGTTGAACGCTATGTTGAGTCGCAGTCATATCACCAAAATAATTTTTAAGGTGACGTTCCACTTCCTCGCCGACTTTATCTTTCAAGTCGTCACGCATTTCTACAGCAATTTGTTTCGCCGCTACTTTTGCGATCCTGTCCACCACTTCGGGGGTTAACTCCCCCACCCTGTTAGCCATTTAAACCTCCATGTTTAGGCATTAGGTGTGAGAGAGTTTTATAACATAATATAATACGTATTTACATACCTACAAATCAAAGTAAACCTAATCTAACTCGTAACACTCCTTTTTCATCATAAACATCGATACGGTTATTTGTAATACTCAATCGCCCCTGTCCTGATGTTTGACCATTCATCTCCAACACTCCATTTTTACTTAGCTTCCAACCGGTCTTTCCTGCGGCATAATTGTTAGATTGAAGATCGCCAAATTTTGCACTATCAATTGAACCATTCTTGATTGATGCTGCACTGATGTAAGTAACCCCACCATCAATGACAAACGGCGTTGTTGTTGTTCCATTGGCTGTATTAATCAATGCGAATCGGTCAGCTTGAACTAAAAACTGAGATTGAAGATTTTTACCCTCGATGCCTAACGCAATGCCAGCCGCATATTTCTGACCTTTTGCGTTGGCTGCCATTTTAACCATCCACGTTGAGCTAAGACCAGCACCGCTTGCAACCGTTTTTTCAAGTGTCTCTATTTTGGCTGACTGCCCTTTAAATTGAGATTCCATTGAGTTTTTGGTTTCAGTTTGTGCTTTGCTTACATCACTCACTGATTTACTAACTTGGTCAATTTTGGTGGTGTTGCCGTTAACTTTCGTCGTCAACTGACTTAATGACGAACTGTGTGCGCTAATATCTTTTCCATGTTGAGTAACAGTGCTTGTAAGAGAGTTTAACGCTGTAGAATCAGCTTTCTTTCCGACAGTTGTTTTTAAGTTTGTCACATCACTTGCGGTAGTGTTTAACTTTCCATCAATCGAGGTTACTTTCGTAGAAAGATTGGATATTGCATCAGATGTACCTTTGCCAAATGAAACTGGTATTAATGATGCGTTGTATGCAATAGGCGCAACCGCTTGACTGTTGCTTGTATATGCCGCTGTTCTGATAGTATGACCACAATTTTTAGGTTTAGTTAATTTGTAGAAAGATCCGCCTCGTAGATACACATATTCAATAGAGCTATTCGACAATTGACCAGGCGTTAATACCGGAGATTGATTAGTGAACCTAAAATCAAAGTTCTGAATGATTCTGTTTTGAGCCTGTGTACCCCAACCATCGCCGCTAACATTCCATTCAAGAATTGTAGAGAATGTTTTTGTTCCATGCGTTGCATAACTAGGTTTATTTGTTGGAAATTGCCCCAATGTTCTAAATACTTTGAAGTAGTATCTAGTTAAAGTATTTAAATGCAATGTAACGGGGTAATAAGTATTTTGGTCTAGCTTACTGAGGTCTAAATCTACCTCAATTAAATCTGTTAAGTCGCTTTTGACCTGATCTATTTTACTTGATAGCGTTGTAATACTTGATGTTGCAGCATTGACTTTTCCCTCAACGGTATTCACTTTTGAGGTTAATGAGTTAAGAGCTGTCGTATCGGCTTTCTTACCAACGTTATCATTCGTAGTTTTAAGGCTGTTTTCTAACGATGTCGCTTTACTGCTTACCGAAGAAATGTCTTTACCTTGCTGAGTGACCTTACTCTCCAACGCACTTAAAGCAGTTGCATCGGCTTTTTTACCAACGTTATTGTTGGTTATATTTAAATCATTTTGTAACTTTGTGAGCTGTGAAGAATGAGAAGTGATATTTCCACCTTGTTGCTTCACAGTATTATCTAGTTTAGAGATGGCACTAGCATTTGCAGATGCCAAAGAAGCCGCACCGCTAGAATTGCCATAATTCATCAATACACCGTTGACAAACTCTATAGAAGTTTCCACAAAAGCGTTCGAGTCATTGCCAGAGCGCGATGCCAATTCAATCGAATCACCTCCTCTAGCGCCTATTCTTCCCACAAGAATGTAAGCGCCTCGATGCGGAAACGAGGTAAATGTTTCTTTTGTTCCACCAAGAAGTTCTATTGCAGCCAAAATTGATAAACGATTTTGATTTGGCTCATCGCTAGTTGTAATCGCAACGTATGTTCCGTAAGGCAACGCTTTAATATCATTAACTAAAGTAGTGGCATTCGCTGCGTTGCCATACACATCGTAAGTCTTGCTTGAAGCAACATCTACCATACCTTTTGTATTTTTCTTAAATACAACTACACCGTAACTTCTACCGATACTTGCAAGCACTTTTCCGTTGTTATCAAAAACTCTGCCTGAATAACCAGATCCAGCCCCACCAGAGGTAATAACGAAAGTAATTCTTCCGTTTAACGATGATTGTAGAGAGGTTACGCTGTTATTCGTTGCCGTAATATCTTTGCCTTGTTGAGTCACTTTACTATCTAATGCAGATAATGCAGATGAATCGGCTTTTTTACCAACATTAGAGTTTGTTGTATTGAGACTATTTTGTAATGCGGTTAACTGTGACGATTGTGATTTCGTCGTGTTAGTTAAACTGTCTAACGATGATTTAGCCGAAGACATAAAGTTTGTTACTTCTGGCGTAGCAGAGGCGTAATCGGTTGTCTCATAAACTTCAATTTGCGCTAAATACCATACTAAAGGTGCTGCGGATGTTGGTGCTTTTGTTTTACCACCATCAGCTATATAAACACTTACATGACCGAAAGTTTCAAATTTACCCGTTGAACCACATTTTGTAATACGGTAGTAAGTTTCGTACTTACCTGTTCCTGTGTTGTTTCCGACAAACTTATCAATACGACCATCACCTGTAGCATTTGCATGTGCTTGCAGTCCCCAACCGACAGGCAATTTGATGATATATTTAGTGACAAAGACCGCATTGGCTTTAGATTGAACATTTCTAATAAAACCACCGAAATTTGGGCTTGCTGTGCCCTTAGCGGTCAAAACAATTTCATGGCTTGAAGATGTGGGATTATCTACTTGACGTTTTGTAGTTGCGATTAGAGCCATTCCGTTGTTTGCATTGTTATATACAACAACATCGTTGCTACCGCCATTAAAATTAGGGTTTGATACTAGCTGCTTGCCGTTGGTTGTAATTCTCGCTAATAAATTCACATCATCTAAATCATTCTTGATTGCAGAAGTGGAATTTTTCAGCTCGGTAATACTATTTCCGTGTGAGCTAATGTCTTTACCTTGTTGCGTGACTTTATTATCCAAAGCACTCAATGCGCTTGATTCAGCTTTTTTACTCACATTTGCGTCAGTCGTTTTGAGATTGTTTTTTAGTGTAGCTATTTCACTCGCTGACGAGGTTATATCTTTGCCTTGTTGTACAACTTTACTGTCTAACGTTGAAAGCGCCGAGCTATCCGCTTTTTTGCTCACATTATCATTGGTCATTTTCAGGTTATTTTGTAAAGTCGTGACGTTTGTTGAAATAGTCGAAATATCTTTACCTTGTTGAACAACCTTACTATCTAACGAAGATAGAGCAGTGCTGTCGGCTTTTTTGCTTACATTAGTGTTAGTTTCATTTAACGAATTTTTTAACGAATTAATCTGACTACTAACCGCAGTAATATCTTTACCTTGCTTATCGACTTTATTATTTAAGCTAGATAAGGCTTCACTATTCGCCGATTGTAGATTTGATATGTCATTCGCTGATGCAGTATCGAGAGGTGACATAGACCAATCAGTACGAACATTACCAATTTCTACTTTAACTCTTGATTTAATTACCTCATTCAAAGTTATATCTGAATTGTCCGACTTAGTGATTACAACTGAAATAAAACCAGAAAATGCAGGTATAATTAGATCGTTTTGCCTCCATGTAAATGACCGAGCCGCTCCCAAATATTTTGAATTTGCATCGTAAGAGCACACAAAGAATTGATACCCCTTATCTATGCTTACAACAATCCCTTTGGTTGCATTAATCAGTGTTTTATTTCTTACTCGGTTTTTAGCCGGATATTTAACATCATTATAAACAGCACCTATATTTGTCGCTTCACGCACTGTACCTATTTCACTATCCGCAACCGAAATGAGGTTTGTGCCTCCGACAGTCATATTATTGACAGTATTCGATAATTTAACCAGATTGCCGCTAGTAGAAGTTAAATCCTTACTTTGTTGAGTCACTTTACTTTCAAGCGCGGTAACAGCAGACGAATCAGCCTTTTTACTGACATTAGAATCTGTTGTGTTGATCCTATTTTGCAAGGTGTTGAGTAAACCACCCTGAGAGGCGATATCTTTTCCTTGTTGTGTCACTTTGCTGTCTAAAGTTGATACCGTCGATGAATCTGCTTTTTTATTAACGTTCGCATTGGTTGTGTTTAGATTGTTTTGTAAGCTATTTACCAAACTACCTTGTGAGACTATATCTTTGCCTTGCTGAACAACTTTACTTTCTAAAGCACTTAAAGCAGAGCTATCCGCTTTTTTGCCTATGCTAGTGTTAGCCACCCCCAAGTCATTTTGTAGTTTCGTAACCGCAGAGCCTTGAGAAGTTAAGGTTTTACCCTGTTCTTCTACTTTAGAATTTAGCGAATTAACTGCGCTAGAATCGGCTTTATTTTTCAACGTAGTGTTGATTGCGGTTATATCGTTGCCTTGTGCTTTCTGAGCTGTACTTATTGACTCTACAGACTTATTGACCGCTGTTAAGCTTTCACCTAAACGAGTTTCTAACGTTCGACGCTGTAATGCTTCTGCTTTATCTGCGGTTGTTCTCGCTTCACGCTCACTGAAAATTAATCCTGATGTAATTTTAGTAACATCAGTACCATCATAATCACCGCGCATTTGTGTTGCTAATGATTGACGCTCTTTCGCTTCTGCTTTATCTGCGGTTGTACGAGCCTGTTCCTCCTTCTTAATCGCTGCGGCATTTGCATCTGTCGCTGTAGAAAGATTAGTGATCCGCATTGCCAAAGCATCGGTTTTTGTTTGGATTTTCCGTTCACTTGCACTGATAGCAGCACCGCGCTCGACTTTTTCATTTAAGATCTCTTTACTCAACTCAGCCGATTTAGTTTGAATAGCTTCATTTCTTAAACGAGTTTCTTCTTTCAACGCATTTGAACGAGCCTTGGCTTCATTTTGTAAACCTAGCAAACGGGCATCTGTTTCTTTTTTGATATCAGCGACACGAGACTTGCTTTCAGCTACTAGATCATCGGCACGTTTTTGACTTTCTGCTGCAACACTATCGTTACGATTTTTAATTTCTTGCGTCAGTTTTTCACTTAACGAATTGGTCGAATTGGTCAATGCTGTAACAGATTCTTTTCGATCTGCTATCTCTTTATCAACTGAGGTTGATAGTTTAGTTATATCTGAAATGGCTTTATTTGCCATATCTTTACTTTCAGCAACATTTTTCTTAACTTCATCAACTTGAATTTTGACATCTTCATTAACTTTTTCAGCAGCTAGATTAGCGGCATTTTCGTTAATATCAGCCAGTAAATCTTTACTTAATTCTGTTTCGGTAATTTTATCTTTTAAGAACGACATAACTTCTTTTGTCGTCGCTTGTGTACCTATATTTGAGTTAACAGGACTCAACATGCCGCGTTTATTGACAGCTCTTACCCAATAAAACCACGTTACATTATCCTCAAGACCTGAGTGGTTGAACGTTGTTGACGGCACAGAAGCCAGTAAACTCGCCGTCTCGAACTTATTCGTTTTCGAGCCATAGACATTTATTTTTTCCAAGTCAATTGCGGCTGGTGCGATCCACGTTAAGACATTTTGACGGTAATCACCGACAGCCACTAATTGCTTAGGTGCGTCAGGTGGATTCGACTTGCCTAAAACGGCATAAGTGGACGCGATAGCGTTTGTTTTTCTGCCTGTAATAGAAATTGCGAACACTTCAACATCATACTTAGCGTCTTGCTGTACATTTAATATTTCGTATTGAGTATCAAACACCTCAACAACCGCCCAGTTATCAACCACATCACTACGGCGATATCGAATGGTGTATTGGGTAGAACGCCCCTGCCAACTTACGATTAATTTGTTAGATAAATTACCCGGTGATGATAGATAGGTGGTTTCGTTAATTTCGATATTAGATGGAGTAACAAAAGTCGGATCTTTGACAGTTGTTTTACTTGGAATAAGTGTCGCCCCGTTATCAATGGCTTGATATTTACTTGGGTTATGGGAAACACCTGTAATTTCAAAAACACCTTTTTCGTCAGTATCTTTGATACTAACAACGCGAACAAGTTCAGGCTCTAAATCGGGTTCTGTTACCATCCATACAACCAAGTTCACAGGTTCTTCGTGAGCTTTAAGTGGTTCTTTAAATGTCAGGACGCTGCGCTCTCCCGCCGCTTCTAGGACGTCTCTGTCAATTAACTTACCCTCTTTTGACATGAACGAAATAAACGCCCCTGAGTTGCTTAGATTTACGCTCTGGTCTAATTTGATACTGTTTTTAGTGAATGAAACAATACGCCCTGAGTTACGTTTTCCTGAGCGATATTTGTCATTCAGCTTAACTACGTCACCAGGCATTAATGCGGAGCAGTCTATACCCGCTTTAAACAGAATAACGTCTGTTTCCATCTTCGCGGTGTATAACAGCCATAAACCAGTCCTATGAGCTTGACCGCGACTTGTGCATCCGAAAGCCAACAATTCTGTTTTGACAACACCACGGTCTTTAATCGCATCCTGATCTTCAACATATTCGATATTTTGTTTGTAGAGGTCGTCTTTGTCATTATAAGTAACAACAGCAACGGTAGGACGGTCTTTGCGCGCAGAACCTTTACGAGTAACGCGACCAATAATATTTGCTGATGAAAATAGCATTACAGGGTCGCTAGGCTTATCTTGGCGCATGTTAATCATGCCACCAGCCCAAAATACCATACCTCTAAATACCGATGCTATATCGTTAATGACTTTAAAGGCTTCTTGTCGTGATGAAATGACCGTGTTAATCGCAAATCGTTTTTCTTTTCCACCAAAGCCGTCTGAGACTTCTTCATCACAATAGCGACCGATTTGATATAGCATTCCTACGTCAACCATGTGCTCTTTGACGTATTTACCTAAGCCATAGCGATCACTGATTAGAATGTCATACAATATCCATGCAGGGTTTGAAGATACACGATAATCAAAACTACCATCCCAATCGCCGCTGTATGTGTTATCAATTGGGTCATAATTTGACGGCACACGAATTAACATGCCAGACACCAAATAGGAACGACGTGGCATATTGTTGCCGAACTCTTTAGAGTCAATGGAAATTCCGACTAAGGCGCTGTTTGGGTATGTCATTTTGGCAAAAATAATTTCGCCGTAAGAGCCTAAAATTGTTTTATTGACTAAATAATCACTATTACTGTCAGCCGTAAGCCTAATAACTTTGATTCGATAGTTTTTACCCGGCTTTGGCAAATCGATAAAATATTCTTTTTGGAATTTGCCACTGGATTTTTTCGATACTTTAATAATATCTGACTTGTAATCTACAGGCTTTACTGGTTTAAACGAACCATCGCCTACCGCAAGTTGGAATTGGAACTCAACCGAAGTGCCGTTGATATCACCGCTTTCTTTGTCCGTAGAGCTTAGGCGAGGAAAGTCCATGATGATACGCACACGGTCTGTTTCATCATTGTCAATTTGAATAGTTTTCGGCGTGGATGCTTTAACCTCAACGGCAACCGCTTTAGGTGTTTCGATATCATCGAATCCCTCAATTGGATCTTGGTTTTGTTGACCTTTGCGTTCCCAAATTTTCACACCGCTAAAGTTAGGTGTTCCATCAGGGTTTAAAAGAGGGACATCATCAAGAAAAACTGATTTTCCTCCCTCTTTTAGTCCACCAATAACACCCTCGCCTAGTAAATCCAAAATAAAGGCAAGAGATTTAGATTCAACATTATCTACAGCTTCTATTGGCGTTCGAGAGCTACCGCCCTTACTTCCTCCACCACCAGCACCCGCAATAATTCCCTTTTTCATCAATTCAATCTCCATATTGAATAATGTATGTATTAGGGTACGTATTGTAAGACAAATAAACAACCTTAACAATTTAAGATGGGAAAGAGTTTTAAGGGATGGGCGAGGCTTGTATGAAGTATAAGTCCGCTAAATTAGCTTAACAAGCTAGATTAAATACCTCTGCTGTGTTTTAGATATAAGGCTTTGGTGATATAATTCAAATAATGTAAACAAAACGGTAAAATGTAAGAGGGTATTATGATTTCAGCCGTTATTCATAATAAATCAAGTCGGTGGTTTTCAAAAAGCATAGAAAATCATTCTAATTCTGAAGAAAAAAAAATACCAAGAGAAGATGAAATAACGTCAACGATTTTCGGATCAATGAAATATTTTAATCATTTGGATGTGTTTAAATTATTTAACAGTATGTGTGATGAAGTAGATGACAGACGCTGTTTATCAATGAATATATCCTTATGGCCTAGCTTAAGAATATTAAAAAATAAAAAACGAGTAGAGCCTGATGCAGTTTTTTCATTTACATTAGATGGTGGAGAGGTAAAAAAATTCATACTTGAAGCTAAATGGCTAAATAATGAATATAACTATAATCAATTGGAAAATCAATGGATTGCTTTTGGAAAAAACGCCCCAGAAAATACTCGTCTAATTTATCTAGCCACTTGCATAAAAAACTTCAATTTATATAAAAAAAACATCAATGATAAATGGCGAGGTATAACTTGGAGTAAATTCTCATCAATTCTGTCTAAAATGAAATGTAACGATAAAGTCACATCTGAATTTTTTTATGATTTACATTTGATGCTTGAAAAATTTAATTTTTCTCCATTTACAGGATTCAATCATTGTCTTATTAAAACTGAATTTAAAAAATTTAATTTAAAAATAATTAAGTTCCCATCTAATTTACCGAAAACAATAGATATAAAATGGAGTATATATGATTGACGAAACTAGGCAATCTGCTTTTAACTTCATAGAGTTCTTAGACTCTTTTGAAAAAATAGGTACAGAAATTGAAAGATTAGTTAAACTGATCTGTGATAACTTCATTGAATATCTTAATGACTCTCCACTACAATTTAAAAATACCGAACCGGAAATTCTTTATGGTTATACTAAAAATGATTTTTTTATTAACAGCGTGCTTATTTCATTTCCTATAATCCAAAAGCGGAATAGAACGTCGCAAGAGGGGTATATTAATTTTATTATATCTCTACATGGTGAAGGAGTTAATCAATATGATGAGCTAACTCGTGAGCCGCTAATACACGTTGAGTTCACTTTATATGATCATTCAGAATTTGACAATTTTTTTCACCATCCGATCAAACGTGAAAGATATTTTGATGAAGAAAATATAAATAATTGCAAAACTGTTGTAGAAAACAATATTGTCAGAATGTACTATATATATAATGAAATATCTGAATTGCAAATGTTTGCATTTTCATTAATGCTATTCTCTATTAATAACGCAAATATAAACGACTTTCTTTTTAAACCTGCAAAACACGCATTGTTAAAATATCATTTTAACAATGACGACATACATTATAGTAATTTAGATAATTTTGAATTAATCCCTATCCCCTCATTGTCTTCATATTTTGACGAAATACCAATGGAACAAGACGTAATACTGATAAAAATAATTGATTTTATTTCTAGCAATCAATTATTTACTTTCAAAGATTTGCAAAACCATTTAAGAGTGAGTAGTTGTAACGTCGAAAGAGGATTAAAACAGTTATTAGGTTGTAACTTAATAAAAGAAACTCGTGATGATGAGTATGAAATTGTTAGTACCAAAGATGAAATGATAACGGCCTTATTTCTGTAAATAATATCATAACAAAGAGGGGTTATCCCCTCTTTGTTATTCTGAGACTATAGTTAAATCATTTTTCAGGGATAAGTTGCTCAACCGATAGTTTCAAACTTACCAACTGAGAACCCACCAAGATTTCATCACCGTAAATTAACTGCACTGGCGCACCTTGCTCTACTGTATTTTGAGGCCCATCGAAATAGCTTGAGTTTTTGCGACTATCATTTCCGTTAGTAGTAAACGGCTTTGGTTGTTTCGACAAAAAACCAATCACACCTGACGCAAGCATTGATGAACCTGCGATCATTAACGGCCATGAGAATTGAGGTTGTAAAAAAGCTGCAACTATAAGCGCTACACCAACCGCTGTTTGAATACTCGACATGATTTTACCACCAGCACCGCGATAAATAGGCGTGATATACACATGTGTCATATCGCCGTTATTTTCCATTTGGTACTCTGTTTCGCTCATGTCACGCACTTTGCCATTAGAACGGGTTACTCGAATATGGTATTTCTTGTACTTAGCGGCGTTGGCTTTCATCCAATGAAGTAAGCCATATCGATTTGCATTGATAATCGAAAGCCCCTGTCTTACTGTTCCACAGGCAACATTGTGGATCTTTCCAAATTTTTTACCCAAAACGCCACCAAACTCAAAGGTGACAAGTTTTTTTGATTCTGTCATAACAAATCCCTATGTCTTAAATGATGAACGGTGCATTTCCTATACATTCCGCCATAAATCGCTTTACTACTTAATCGGTTAGTTTGATGGTGCAAAATCAAATTATCGCCCACATACACCGCGCAGTGATCTGGCATTTTTGCGCCAATCTTCATAAAGAACAAATCGCCTTTCTTTGGCTCTGTTCCATGCGGCATTTTAACCAACCCCTGACTTTCAAAATTGTCGTTCAAGATATCTTTATCACCATCCCACCAGTTAGGAACATGCAAGTGAGCGCACAGATCCATATTAACGCCAAATTCACGCTTTAAATAGTCTCTACACAGCGTCCAGCAATCAAAGACACCAAAAGCATAAGTACGCCCCTCTAATGGCATTTCAACGCCACAGGGAGCGATTACGTTCACATCGCTAATAATATAATCACTATCAACATCAGGATTAAAATTCTTAGTGACATTAATAATGTACCACGGCAATTCTGAGGATTCGCAACCTGCAACATCTGCTTCGCTGGCTTTATTCGTTCCATCAGTATGGCTATGCCACACACCAACAACATCCCCCTGCATTTCCGCTGCTATCTGATCGTCTACATCCATCACAAAGAAATTAACGGGATCGTCAGCTACATTTCGACAAAGCACCAACTCGTATTTTTTACCCTGTTTGTTTACCAAAAAACCACAGGCTTCATTTGGGTAAGCGGCGATGGCAGCAAGTTGCATTGAGCGATATAACTCGGGATTCATCATATCTTTAATCATGCGCGTGTCGCTCCGGGGAAGCCGCCAAAAGCAATCAGACCATCGGCAAAATAATTACGTCTTGCTCGGCAACTTGAAAGTCGTTTAGAGCAATAATCCGCACCCGCAATATCCGTCGGCTTATCGTCTTTATCAAAGGCTCTGCCTGTATAACCACATTCGGCGGAACGGTACGTCCACTGGCATGAATTCCGCATTACTTGTCGATTTGGCAGTTGTACTCCCATAAGGTCATAAACAGAAGCAAGCTCGAACTCAACAACTTCGGGCGTTTCTAAAGTTTTCTGGTCGATAAACCAAACATCATTAGGGAAGTGTTGATTAGGATCTGCGTCTTCGTTGGTTTTACTAGGGAAGTTTTCAGCATCTAAAAAACACTGCATGGTGCGTTTGCGTGTCACTTGGCAACCTAGCAAGTCGTCTTTAGCTTGAAGCTCTGCGGAAATTACACCGCCAAAATTAGCCACCTTTAATTTTGGTCGCGGCAATTTCCCCTCGCCGCTGATATCAAAGCCTGTTGCTTGTATTGGCATAGGTTGATAAGTCTTGCCTTGCCAAACAATTGGTTGGTTTACTTCATTTGTGCCAGCGTGAAAATAGAAACGACCGCCACCCGTTCTTTGTGGCAAATCGATTATAAAAAATTCAAAAATAGAATCAGGTGCTAATAGCTGTATTTGCTGTTCAATCGTCTTGATTATCATGATTACTTAATCCTTTAAGTAGTATGCTACCTCCATTGATGAAGGTAGCAAATTTCCTTATTCAAAAACTTGTCTAAATGTTGCAGACAAAGAGGAATATCCCTCTTTACGTGTTGCGTTGTATTCCTCACAAACCACAATCACCTCGTCACCATCCGGTGTGAGCCATTTAAACGAATCTTTACCACCATGAGAAAAGAGGAAATCTTCTATCTCTTTAAGCTCTTTTCGGGTATTTTCAAACATCAAACTCCATTCATATCTACGCCAGTTAAATCCTGACGTTAGACGTTGTTCGTAGCCGTCGTCAAAAACTTGCTTACTGATCGTAGGTTTAAAGTTTTTACGCGATTCAAACTTAGGATGCCATTTAAAACGTTTTTTTTCCATGTGATGTTATTCCCTTAACATACCGCCTGGTCTTTTTTCTTCCGTCATTGTTTCAAGAACAATGGCTTTAATTTTTTTAGCAGCACCGTTCCAATTAGAATCAGAACTTTGCACCGAACTTTCGCTACTATCAGAGCCGTTATTTTCCACATTGATAGAAATAAACACACCCGCGCCACCGCCAGCATCACCTTTAATGTTCATATTAACAGGAATGCGGCGACCATCAGGTAAAGGTACATAGGCTTCGTTATGACTCCCCTCACCAAATAGAGCTAATTGCGGTGATGTTGCTATGCCGCCTTTGGCGTAGGCTTTTAGTGGTATTTCACCTAGTGAACTCATGATACCGCCATTGGCAAAGGCTGGCATATTCGCGGCAAAGCTACCCGTTTCAAATCCGGTTGAACCTGCACCTGCTGCTGGAGCAGCACTACTCGCACCTCCCGCTACTGCGCCACCTACCGCCCCCGCCATACTGATAATACTCCCAATAGAGCTAGAAGCACTAGATGCTCCAAGAGCTGCAATAAAAGTTCCTACAGCCGTAGTCGCGGTTGTCATTACGCCAGCAAATGTGCCAACGGTTGTTGTGGCCGATAGGTCTGCACTAGCTTTTGTTTCAGTTGCAGCCGTTCCGGTAATAGTTGCCCATAACTGTTTTGCATAGCCTGCTATCGTTGCAAAAATACCTTGCGATTGTAAGTTCTCAAACGCGCTTGTAGTTTCCGTGGCAGCTTTGCCTAAATCAGCAGTTGCTTTGGCGTTAGGATCTTTATTTCCGCCACTAGAACCTCCAAGCATTGAGCTGAAACGCTGAGACAATGTACCAAGCAATGATTGCCCCGTATCTCCACTCGCACCTAAACCTAATCCGTTTATCATTGGAGAGACCACCATACTGCGAATAAAGGTGCGTTGAAGTTCTTCAAAGATAAAGTCACCAAAATCTTTAATTGAAAATTCACCTGTTTTTATGAAGTCCATTAAGCGATCTTCTAGGCTATCAAAAACGGATTTGATATTTTCATCAATTAAGTTACCAACGTTTTGATAGTCATAAGCCATTTTTGCGGTGGCGGTTTCTGTCAAACGCACCATTGCTTCTAACTTACCAGCTTTGAATTTTTGGTATTCGTTATCTAGGTACTGTTTGGTTTCCTTATCGTCTTTATACATTTCCCTAATTTTCAGGAAATGCTTGTCCGCCTCTTGGTAACTTTTTTCAAATTCAGCGCGTTGCTCTGCGACTGATTTAGTCATGTTAATCTTAACGGTATCGGAAAAACCGGCCCATTTAGAAATCAGTTGGTCTGCGGTATCTTTCTGCAAAGATTGACGATATTCAGTCTGTCCGGCTTTGATAGCATTAAGCTGTCTGGTTGCTTGGTCAATTTGCTCTTGCGTTAACGCACCCTCGATAGGCTTCGATTTAGACAATTTATCAAGATCGTTAATAACGTCTTTAATTTTCTGATCGTATTTAACTAAAGCCGTGCTTCCGAAGCCAACTTTCTCCTCAAACTGTTCACCCATATCGAGGACTTTTTTATTCACCTCTGACAGTTTTTCAAGCTCTCTCTTAGCTTTTTCGGCTTTAGATTCCTGCGACCTCAAACTTGACGCTGATTTTTTTGTATTTGAGGCATCACCAATCATTCTTGCATTTTTGAGGGCCGCATCAACTGACGCCTTTTGTGTAGAACTAAGTGAAGCATAGGCTTTATCTAAATCATCAACGTTTACTTTTTCAGCTTTTAAGGCTTCAATGATATCTTCATTCATTTGTAGTTCTTGTGAAGAAGATGCATATCGCCCATCGATCATTTTTATTTTTTCGCCCTGATCCATCCGTACTGAGGCAGAATTCCTGATCGAATTTTTTTCTAATGTTTTTAATCTACTGGCTAAAGTATCTTTTGACGACTCCATTAATTCGCCATTAATACCGACAATTTTGCCAGCAAACATTTTTGCGATATTTAAGAGCTTATCAGCGGTGGAATCATACATTTGCACATAAGAATTTAACGATTTTTCCGCTGCTACTATTTGGTTTTCTAACTGAGCTATTTGTGTTTTTTGAGCGTCAGAAAGCTCTTTTCCAACCTTAGATTTCACAGCTTTTAGCTGTTCATGAAGTTTGTCTATGTTGGACTTACTCAAATCGATCATTTTTTTGGTGTTTTCTTGGCTATGTTCTAATTCAGCCTTATACAGCTCTCTTGCCGCATCACCATAACGCTTAATTATTTCATTTTTTTTCTCCTGATTAGCGCCAGCGTCAACAATTTCTAGTTGCATCTGTTTATTCAGTTCTTCAATACGAGATCTAAAATCAGACTGTCTAACCGCTTGTTCCTTTTCAACTTGTTCTTGCTGCAATGACAATTTTTTCTCGTAAGCCGCTTTTTGCCTAGCAATTTCTGTATTAAAAATCGCATCAGATAATTTTGCCGCCTCCGCTTCTAATTTTTTCTTTTCTTCTAAATATGCCTTTTCTTTTGCTACATTTCGGTCATACCCATACCCGCCAGCTTTCCCTAGCTCTCTTTGTTTTAAAGCTGATTGAATTAAGCTTTGTCTGAATTTCAGTTTTCTCTCGACTTCGGCCAAATCTTTTTCTTGCTGTTCTAATGCTTCTTTTAAATCAGCAAATTGCTCATCAGTGACCAACTCAGGGGTATTTTTGGCTGTCTCCATTGCATCTTTAGCTTTTTCATTTACCTTGTCATACCACCAAGCTAAAGCCATTAGAACTTCAATGATTGTTGTGATGGCTAATACAATAAGATTAGCTTTCATTACCGTATTTAAGGCTCTCCAAGCGTGCTTCATTCGACCTATAGCAATAGTGCCTAGATTAAGATCACTACCCATTCGCCCTGCTCTGGAAGAAACACTCAATAAACCTTTCCCAAAGCTGCCTGAGTTCGTTATTGTCGAAGTGATTGCTCGGTTGAAGCCTAAAATAGCGCCTGTTACTGTTTTGAAGAATGACACTACAACCATTGCGCCAGCTATGTACATCAAGGCTTTACCAAGATCTACCAACATGCTTTGGTTATTCATAATCCACGTAAACATTTCTTTGGCTGACTCAACAATAGTTTTTGCCATTTCTCCAAATTGTTTACCGTAATACATTGCAGCATCACTACCTAATAGCCGATTTATATCTCTCATTACATCTTTAATAACATCCATATAACCCGCATCAGCAATAGATTTTGCTAATAATGAGGCATTAGTTTCCATTTGAGAGAGCAAACCAGTGTAGGTATTCATCATTCTGTTAGCAGAGCCGCTATATGAAACCTCAAGCATGTTCATCATGACTTCAATTGCATCTTTGGAACGAACTGTACCTGACGAAACAGCTTTAACTAAGTCCCCCATAGAAACATTCATACCTAACGCCATTGACTGCATAGCGGTTGGAATTGCTTCACCTAACTGCTGACGAAGCTCTTCCATAGAGATAACGCCTTTACCCGACATTTGCTGAATTGCAACGGTGGCGCGTTTTAATAGTTCACTATCGCCACCAAATCTTGCTGTGGCATCAATAAGTCCGTTTAATGAGCCTTTTGTTGGATCTATGCCAGATGATTTCAATTTCACGAAACTATCGGAAATTGCATCTATTGAGAAAGGAGCCGATTTAGCCTGGTTAATGATATAATTGAAATCAGACATTGACTCTTTCGCTTTATCAGTCGAGGTAGCCAATCCCTGTAACATAACTTGAAGACGTTCTAATTTACCCGCGCTATCTAATATCGCTTTTTGGGTATCAAATAGGGTAGATTTTAAAGTACCAAAAGCAAATGAAGCCATTCCCACCGTCGTAATCACGCTCGATATGGTTGAGCCTATTCCTTTAAAACTACCCTCTAAACGTTTAATTCCCTCGCTGGCTTTTACGCCGCGTTTAGAAAGACGATTGAGTAGTCGTTCTGCGTTATCTATTTTTATCTCAAACAATTTGTCGTCGAGAGATAATTTAAAACCTAACGAATCAGCCATTCCTTAGCTTCCTCCGAAAATTTTCCTTAATTTTTCTTCGGCATTTGGATCGGCTTCGGCATTGAAAGGTAACGCCGATTTTTTCGTGACTACTGGCTGTCCCAATCGTTGCTGTAGGCTTTTCTCAAATGCCGAATAACTATCGCCAGTTGCTTGAGCAACCCTTGCTACCTGCAACTGACGAATATCATCTTCTGCTTTTATGCGATCAATGTTTCGGCTTAATAACCAAAACCTCTCAAGAGGCATATCGAGCACGGCTTCTGTACTGTCACCATAAAAAGCAACTACGCGACAAAAATAGAATCCAAAATCGATAGTAACAATCTCGACTCCGTTTTCTTCGAGGGTTACTACTTTGCTTCTTCGCCAGCGTGTTCTTCGTTGATTTCTTCGCCTTGAATAAATGCGAAAGATACGATTTCTTGAAGAAACTCTATAGGCATGGCTTGAATATCTTCTCTACTTAATTCAGGAATAAGCTCATTAACCAACTCCATACCAGCTTCAATTTGCTCTGAGGGGTTTTGTGACTCAATTCCGCCATGTTGGTAGCTTTGTGCTAATGTAAATAGTTTAACGGTTAAAGGCTGTAGATCGTACTTTTTACCGCCTAACATAATTTGTTTTTTCGCAGGGTATAATGCATCTAAATCTAATAATTTTGCCATTTCAAAACTCCGTTTAATTTATGACATAAAAAAGGCTTCATTCAAGAAGCCTTATAATATATTACGTATACCTATACGTACAATCTTTTTAGGTTACGGATTACTTGATTTACTCTCTGAACCTTTTGGCTTTCCAACCGTCTCCTTTGGCTTCGGCGCTGGTTCAGGAATTACTTTTTTTTTGAAAGTTTCCCCAAAACCCCTAATTCATCAGGGTAAGCAGTAAATTCAATAGAGTACACTCGGACATCATCATGCTTGTACGCAAATGAGAAGCTACCCGCTGTCGCCGCTTTAGGCAAGGTAAGGGTGTAATCGTTACCGCTGATAGGTGTCAAAATTAACTCTTGAGCAACTTCAACAAGATTTAATCCAATACCTGTAGCAATCGTCACTGCATCTTTTTCGGCAGATAATGTACTACCCGGCATCACACTAGCCAAGCGCTCAAGTACCGTTTCAGCCAAAGGCACTGTAATTTTGATATTACGACCTTGAATAAACTCTGAAACGACAGTTTCACCTTGTTGGTCTACCGTCACTTTCATGGTGTCAGTTGATACTTCAACCTCAACACCGCCTTTGGTGAATCCCAAATCTTCACCTTTGAACGAAACATTACAAGCACCTAGCTTGATGTTTTCAACTTTATTTCCGGCCATAAGTATTCCTTTACTTATTATTTAATAAAACAACTGAACTCTATCACAACACCAGCCTCAAAAGAACCTCCGTCATTTTGAGGATAAATCGCTGGATGTGAAATAGGTCTAATATAATGAAAAAAAATATCTTTTGTATCAATATCTGTTACATCTAAAACCGCCATTACCGATGTACTTAATTGATTAACCTTTGTCACATTTTCAGCTCTTATCATAAACGGAAACATGTCTTGATAATAGCCTTTTAGTTCAGGATCTATATGTATTCCGTCATTCGGAGTCATAATCAAATACCCACGAGGTATTTTAGGCGGCATGTAATAACAAAAGAGGTCATTTCCGATTTTACCTACATTTTTGCTTTGTAGATAAGACGCTATCGCTTCTAAAATCATTTCCACTTTCCTTTGCCAAAACCAGCTTTTACACCAACATCCTTCAAATCTTCACGTCGGCGTTTCCACACTGTATTACCTGCCCTTTCGATAAAACCTCTACCTACTTTAACTTTCATCCCCATGCCGTAATTCTGACGTTGCTTTTCGCGCGATCTAACGCCTAGTCTATATTGTGAATCGTGCATATAACCCGCATAGCGACCAACAATTACCCCTCTAACGGTACGACCGCGATGGTTAAAACCTCTGCGTGGCGTGTATTCTGAAACAAATAGATTTACATGGACTTCGTTTTTACTATTTTCGACTTTCGCATAAATCGCTTTTTCTAAACTTCCCGTCTCACGAGGTGACATAGCTCTTGCGTATTTCTGCATTTCATTAGCCATTTTACGCATTTCATTTAAGAGATTGCGTTTTAGAGCATTTTGACTGTGCGTTAAGCGTTCCTGAGCACGTTTGAATGAACCGATATTTACTGAGAGACCCATAAATTTGCCCCCACTTCAAAATGCCCTGCTTTCCCTCTAAGACCAAAGCGATTGTGAACTCGTTTCACTTCCAACTTTACCCCCTCAATTAACAAAACATCGTCAATTTTCAGATTGGCTGTTTTTGGGAATATAAGTACGGCATCAAAGAGATCAATATCAGCCTTTCCACCTGATGCCGAGCTGTCTGCTCGAACCGAACTTTTGTCGTAGGACTCAATAAATTTAACAAATCCAACAGGTGATTTTCCTGCGAAAGATAAGGTTGGCTCTCCGTAGATGTTTGTACCTGCTGATTTTCTATAGATAGTTGCTTTTGACTGCCAACTTATTTTCATATCAACCTCTGCCAACCCTGATTTGGTTATCGGTATAACGACTGAGTAAACGCCATGTTTTTCGTGACAATGTTTTTGTCGCTGAACGACCAGAACGATACATATTTGTCGTTTCACCTATAGACTCAGAAAGAAGCCCTTCTTCTCTTGCGTCCGCCGCACCGTTTGTTGTAACGATTGAAATAGCCTCGTTCATACAAGATTCAGCAACATCTTTAATGAAATATGCAGGGAGGGATTTGTATTGCTCTGAGGTTAATTCGGTAAAGTCGATATATTCACTAGAATGCTCACCTGCTAAATAAAATGGCAATGTATTAGCAGTCAGCACATTTTGCGGTCTATACCCCTCTTCATCTGTAATTTTATAAATACGTTTTAAACTAAAGCGCATCGTCTTAATTCGTTTTGTAGCTTCTATCAAAACCTGCCGTTGAACGTGGTCGCTTAACAACATAAAACTATCTGCGCCATAGATATCTAATGCCGCAAGTTTGGCTTCCATTAATGTCACAAACGAATCATGCGGAATAGTTAGCTCCATTGCCTTAACAACAGCATAAAACTGTTCAATTTCACTAACACGACCATCAGAGGACTTATATTTCACAACCACTCGCCGCATATCTTTCGTAATTTCATCACCAAGCGAGTTGTATTCCCCTAAGATCGTAAATGATGCACTTAAATCGCCCTCGCTAATAAACAATGGCAGATCGACCAAAACAGGGTTGCCAGAAATATCAAACAGCGAGTATGACGCGCTAGATACATCTAACGCATCAAACAAAACGGTAATATCTTTATCACTGCCCGATTTAATTACATCAAAATCAGTCATTATTCACCGCCTACCGCGACTAAGATTTTTTCAATCATGACTTCAATTGATTTCTCACGAACACCTAAATCATTACCAATTTGGCGTAACGCAGCAATGCCCCCTTTATCCGCAATCGCTTCTAATTCAGCGCGTGAATATCGGATCGGAATTTCTACCGATTCTCGCTTAGACTCGATAATGGGTTCAGCTTTAGCTTCGTGTTTTATCGCGTCTTTGGCGGTAATGTTTCTTCCATTTGCCAATGCCGCAGAGCCGCTAACGTTTTCACCATCCAGTGTTTCCGCTTTCATTATTGAGCAGATTCTTTGCTGGTCTATGTAAGGGATTTCATTAACACTGACACCATCTTTGAACTCAACGCCGAACATCACACCAATGTATTTTGCAAATGCGGATTCTAAAATTCTAATTCTTGCTGGTTTCATCTTCGTTCCCTAAAGATGAGTGTGATCTTTCAACCACACTACTTGTTTTAATTAAATAGATTCTTTTGGAGCGTCAGGCTCTTTTGCTGGTGGTTCAGGCTTTTTTACTGGCGGCTTGTCTTCAACTACATTAGAACGTACACAGGCAAGTATTTTGGATTGTGTTCGTTCACTGACTGGCGCGACGGTTGTTCCGTTTTTAAATTCAGTCATAAACAAATGACCGTTATACCCACGCATTGAGCTTTCAGTAATACTGACTTTTTTCTGACTCATACATGTACCTCTATATAAAAAAAGGGTGGGCTTACGCCTCACCCCTTATCGAATTTGCACTGAAATTACAGTGCAACGCCAGTTAATGCGGAGATCGCTTTGTCGTGTTTATTTGCGAGTGAGCAATACCATTTAACACGAGTACGTGTTGAATCTTTGTTTTGAACTGTACCGATATCTTCAACAACGATACCTGCTGTATCACCGCCATACAGACCCGTTAATCCGTTTTCTTCGCTCATGTGTAGGCAGTAGATATCGGCTTTTTTCGCCTTAGCGTCACCGACTACTGGAATGAAATCATTTACGATAAACGGTACGCCGTTATGCGTTAGCATTGGACGACCAAAGTTTTCGATCATGATTTCTTGTGGACCGACATTCACGGTACGCAGCAATGCACGATAAGCACGAATATGTTCAGAACGCATCATAATAGCGTCTGCACCTAAATCTTTAACTGCATCAACTAATTCATCCAGCATAGAGAAAGTCATAGCTGAATCCGCTACGATTTTTTGGTCTTTGTGGATCAGACGAGGAATACCATCGAATGACTTAGCGTTTTCTTCGGCATTACCTAAAATTAGGCTACGACGGAACGCACGAGCCAGACCTTTAACTTTAGCGCGAATTTGAATAGCCAATTGACTATTTGTATCCGCCATGGTGGTAGCAAGGAATTTATCAACATCCACGTCGCCTGCTAAAATACGCAGTTTAGCAACATGTTCGGTGAATTTCGCTGCACCCTCTGGAACGATATCATTCACATCAATGAATGCCGCTTCGCTAAGTTCAGATTCACGGTTGTACAGATAGGCTTTTGAGTCCACTTTCATGAACGGGAGTACCGCAAATAAATCTTCACGGTCAATGATTGTTTCGATAACACCTTGCTCTAAAGTGTTGTTCGATAGCTTTTCAGCTTCTTCACGCAGTAATGGCATGTTAAATTCCCTTTATATGCACATAGAATTAATGGGAGGCTTCCTGCCTCCCTTTTGTTAGGTATTTATGTACCTACTTTTTTTCACGTAATTTGGCTAAACCAGCGGCAATTTTATCACCTGCACTCAATTCTTTTGATTGCGGTGTACCACCTGTGCCTTTGTCCGTACCAGAACCCGTACCCGGTTTTGCTTTGCTACGCAGCAAGGCATCTGCTTCTGGATCGGCTTTTAAAATGCGTTCAATCGCTTGTTCAAAACCAAGAGGTGAACCGTCACCACCAACCAATACTGAACGATCTTTTGCTCCAGTCGGTTTGTCGTAACCCACGATTTGACCGTCTTCATTTACTTCAAAATGAGAACCAAAAATTACGCGAGCTTTGGATGGAGTAATTAAGGTTTCTTCACGTAAGAAGTTAGAACCGCTAAACGCAGAACCCACGGTTAATTCAAGAATTTGAGAACCTAATGTTTGCTTTTCACTTTGCAAGGTAGCGATCAGATTATCACGTTCTTGAAGTTCAGCTTTGTGTGCTTCAACCATCTGTTTTTTGACGGCATCAAACTCACCACGTTTCTCTTGTTCTTCTTGTTGACGGCGTTGTTCAGCTTCTTCCGCAGTTTTCTTAGCTTCCAAAAGCTCTTTTATTTGCTCAGGCGTTGCATCACCAAAGGCGGCTAGCTTTTCTGATAACGTTTTATTGTCACCTTTACGCTTCATCGTTTCTTTAATGAGGTTGGCTTTTTCTTCGTCCTGAGCTTTTAAACGAGCAATCAATTCTTCTTGTGAAAGACTTGCGTAGCCGTCTTTATCAGCATCAGGATCTTTTTCTGGTGCAGGAGCACCGCCAGAACCACCTTGAGTACCATCGTCAGCAACTTCCATTAATACGCCGCGACGAGCCATCAGTTTAAACCATAAATTCATTGATACTTTCCTTGTATTTTAATCACTCTGTCTCTTGAGTTGATTTCGGGTCATTCTCTCGCCCTCGATTTGCCCTATCATAGGTATTTGAATACTTACTTTCAAGTTCTAATTCAGGTTTTTTAGGCGGAAATGCTTTTAAATCCTTTTCAAATTCCTCTTTCATCGTTTTAGAAACGTTAGGGAAGATTTTTTCAATCAAAATTTCCATCTGGTGACGACGAACAGATTCAGGTGCTTCAATGTCTTTTAATTCTTTAGCTACGCTAAATTCATCCATCAAACCTCGGATATCAAAACTTTCAGGGTATGCAACTAATTTACCTATTTCTTCTTGGTTAGTTGTATCACCCATCCATTTAGCCGCCAGTGAGAGCATTTGACGCTCGGCACGTTGTAATCGTTCTGCTTTTGTAATCAGCAAACTGTTTACTCGCTGGAAGTCATACGCTTTTGCTGCGCCTGAACTATTATCAATACCTTTGGCGTTATCCTGTTTTGTTCTTTCACCCGCAACGCCTACTGAATGATAAATTTCGTTTATAACGGTTTGAACCGTTTGAATAATCATTGAGGCTTGTTTCGGATCAGGTGACATGTAAAACGGTTGTGAGCCGCCTTCTGCATCGTAGGTAAACACACGTTTTGTACCAAATTCCAACACTTTTTTATGATCGTCATCACCAGGCATCATTGACTGAACGGGGATAGCTAACTGGCTAAAAGTCTGATCTTGAATAATCGCATCAAGGTTTGATAAATAATTGGCTACTGCTCTGTCGAGATAAGCAATATCATCAATCAGAGACGGGCTAAAATATCGGGATTCCGCATTACCCATACAGTCAACTGGAAAAGCAGGTACAACACCTAACCCGTGTTCGCCCGAATCTTCAATTTTAATTTCGCTCTCTTTTCCTTTCCCTTTTTTCTTCACTTCTTTAAACAAATACCATTCATTTTGAGTCCACAAACGGTATCGGTTAATCAGCGCACCAGAAGATGAAAACGGATCAAGGTCGTCACGACCAATTTCATGTGTTAAAAGCCAGATTAAGTTGCCGTCTTCATCGTAGGCAAAATCTAGCACTTGTTGAGGCGGTAGCCAGTATGCGTAAGCTCTAGCATCAATGCGTTTAGCTTCGGCAACAGAGGTAACATCGGTATTTTTCATTGTTGAATCGACAACAATCCACACCCGCCCAAATACAGAGGTTTGAATATCAATTGACGACATGAGTTCATCAATACTGTGTTTGTCGCGTGTAGCGTGTTCCCAAAAGCGTTTAACAACATCGGGGGCATCTTCCTTTTCTCGATGTATATTTTCTTTAAAAATATATTTATTGATCAGGTTGATAACTTCACGAGTATGGTTAAAGCGATAAGCGCGCTCAAGACGTTCCTTGTACTCTTTATCTCCCTCTTTGAAGTAACGAAAGATATTATTTTTAAACCAACTACGACCACCTGAATAAGTGGCTTCTAAAAAATCCCAATGCGCGATTTTGTTTTCATACTCAGGGTGTCGTCTACCGACCAATTCCTTGAGTTGTTTATCATTTGGTAATGTATTTGCCATTTCCATTAATTCCTTTTAATAGGTATTTAGATACGTACTAATTTTAACGAGAACCACCCAAAATTTTTCTTTCTTTAACAGGGAAGCGTCTATGTATTGGATAACCAATCGCATCGGTACTATGCTCAACACTTGCCGCTTTATCAATGTCTCTTGAACCGGGTTTATAAATCACTTTCTCAAAAGACTCGATAAGATGTTTACATTTTGGATCTACATATAATCTCACCGTTCCCGCCGCACTCATTAACATCCTGTTTGTTGAGTTTACCCTGTCTGCTATCGGTGGATGCTTCTTAGGAAAGTCGATACGAGTAAAGCCTTTCTCTTTGAAAATATCAATATCTGATTCACCGCGAGCGTGTTGACGATAACTACCAGCAGGATCGGGGAAAATGACTACCTGATTTTTCCAACGCCAAAATCGTCTTTCAATTTCATCACAAACCTCTGAGGTATTCGATGAAAATAACACTATTTCATCTATCGCCCACAACTCTCCATTAGGTTGAGGTTGTAGAATAACCGACGACATAGGATCAATGTTGAAGTCTTGACCTATCCAAATCGGTAATTTTGGATTGAACTCACAGGCTTTAACATGCGTTTTACGCTCAAATGGATAATAAACACGACCTGACATATTTTCGAACGAGGCAAGGTACTCTTGTGCAAAAGATTTCGGGTCCATATCTTCGCGAGCTGCTTCAATTTCAGATTCAGGTACAAAAGGAGAATCGGCAGTAACAAACTGCCAACTTTTCCAATGACCTTTTTTCTGCATTGCCTTGCTTTGTCCGATAGTCCAAAGTTTATGAAATGCCGAATACCCTTTCGGTGTTCCAATGATTAACGCCTCACCTTTCGTTGATGAAAGCGTAGGACGGATAACTTTGTACCATGTATCAGGCTTCATATCCTGAAATTCGTCTAAAACGACAAAATTCAGCGCAACACCACGCAACGTATCAGGCTTATCAGCCCCTTTTAATGCTAACTCACTCCCATTTTTTAAAACAATGGTCATGGTGGTGTCATTTTTCTTTCTGATCCACTTTCGCGGTACTAGCTCTTGCAAATCATCCCAAAGAATTTGCCGTGCCATTTGATAGGTTGGTGCAATATACCAAACACGTTGTTTTGGAGCTTTTATAGCTGCTTTCATCAATTTTGAGATTGATAAACGCGACTTTCCCCAACGACGACCCGCACAGACGACTTTGAATCGGTGAGGTGATTTAAACACCTCCATTTGACCGCCATGTAACTGTACGAGTTGTAAACCTTTATTAGTCCGACTCATCTTCGCCCTCGTCGTCTAATTCGAGTTCTTCCGATAAGTCCGCAGGTTCGTCATTCTTTCTTAATTCAGCGACTTGCGATTGTGTCAATTCACCAAACATAAGAGAAGGTAGGTCGTCGTCTTCCGCTTCAACTCTATCCATGTTGAGAGCTTTACTTGATACTTCAAAACATTTGCTTAACGTTATCGACGCTCTTTGCAACGATTTGATGTTATCTTCGCGTTTTGCAAAAGCGATTTCAGACGCACCCCCGCCACCAGCAGATTCTTTAGATGCCTCTGTCACCTCGCGCATCAATAAAGCGGCAATGTTAAAAGCAAAGCGATCGTATTTACCGCGCCGTTCTTCAATAAGCGCAGCACGTTCTTTAGCTCTAATTTCCGCGTCTGATTTGATAGACTCACGAACCAGCTTCCCTACTGAATCCGTTCCTTTTTCTATTTTCCGTTTTTTAAAATGCCGAGATAGCGTTTCACGTCTTACACCAAACTTTTCTTCAAGCTGCGAAAGCGAAAACTCACCTGACGACCAAGCCGCCTCCGCCTCAGCCCATTGTGCGGAAGTTAATCGCACCTTTTCTTCTTTTGCTGTCACTCGAAAATTCCTTTTTCCGCAGTGTTTATAAAATGCCGTGCTCCCATAATATATTTATAGATTCTTAATGCAAAAAATCATAAAAACATTGTAAACACCTAATCTTTTTGATTATCCAATTTAACTTGTTTACTTAACAATTTAATCATCAAAATCTATTAAATTACTAATATATATTATTGAGAGCGCGGTTAATTATCGATACATCTTAGCTACAGCGGTTCCTAAGTCTGTTAGCTCATAAGAAATGCGGTGATAAAAATCGTCTTTTCGAGTTCTTAAACCACTTTTAACAACAATTCCTTTGTTGATTAATGCGCGGATTGAAAACTGCATTGATTGTTTAGTCGTTTTGTAAGGCAGCATTTCTAACAATTCATCCATGTCTACCGGATTGCCTCTTTCGTGTCCGATCCAAATTACACGGATAATCATTTTTTGTTTTTCTGTGAAAGTCATATCTAAATCCTTTTAGTTAATCGATTTTAATCGCTCTATATCCAATTTTGAGCGTACTTCTTGATTATCGAATGCCAGAAGTGGGATTTCGTCTAAAAGCGCTCTCCCGAAGTCTGGATTCCGATACGCACCATACAACGGCGTAGTGAAACTCAAATTATGAATTTCCTTGAGCAATTTCACTATCGCTTCTTCCGTTGTTAAAGTGTCTAAAATATCCTGAATCGTTGTGCCGCGATTTCTACCTGCTTTAGCCAATGACGAGTTCTTATGGTAGTTAGCCACCAAATCAGACAAGGCACGTCGTCTGCGTGTTTCGGTCATGGCAAACAGCTCTTTTACAATCGCCTCTGTGTCTCCGGCATCCGACCGGAAATGACGTTGATAAACGCGCAAAGCACTTTCGTAGGTCTTAGGTCGCTCTGGTCGAATAAACTCGAATCCAGCTTTCATGGCAAACGGGTTATATTTGCTCATTGAGGATTGGATTTCGATGATCGGCTTATCGTGCATTCTCGATGCAATGTTAATAAGACGGTAACTTACGCCTAAACCGCGATACAAGGTATCGACAACGCAACGACTGACAACCGCAAAATTTGCATTAACGTATTTGCCCCAATACTGGTTTGCTACCGTTGTATTCGTTGTCGGCTTTAACTTAGGAAACATTCTGTGTCGCGGCGCAAGTAATAATTTCGGGTATGCCATAACGACCACACCGACAAGACGATCGCCAATCGTACATTTGTAATAACAAGGCGCAAACGGCTTCCCATCTGTCTTGTAATGCAACGATTTTAGTTCGTGCCAATCATCAATTGACCCTTTTGAAACAACCATATCTTTAAGAAAATCAAGGTGCTTTGGGTAGCTTGCAAAATCACGGCGTTCAATATTAACGTCCATTTACACGCCTCCGAATTGCTCCACCTAACGCATTAACTTCTTTCAGTTTTCTTAAATCGCCTTGATACATGTTTGCAATCGGCTTCAATGTTTTCGCTTTTCTTCGAGCATGATGCTTTGCAAATGCCATTTTCAGGTTTTCAGCGATATACCCTTGCAAATATGTAACCGCCTCTTGCTCTCTTGGCGAAATGCCGACAAACTCACAAGTCATAAGAGCAACATGCAATGATTCATGCCAAATAATTTCATCGTCGGTATCTTCTTGAAGCATCACAGTTAACAAAGATGAATGCGTCTCCACTAACCCGAAATATGTTACAAATCCACCACTATTTTCAGCGCCTGAGTTAATATAGTTAATGCCATACATGGCTTTGATGGTTTCAAGATATCGCTCGTCACCCACAACTACGACCGCGTTGACTGGATAAGGCGCAACACGAAAGCCGTAAGCGTCAAACTCACCACACCACTCCAACCACTTTTCATAAGACACACATTGACGTTTCCAGTTTTCGCCAGTGAAGATAGGGTAAACGTCGAATTCGTTTCTACGCTTTGTCATAATCAACCCTCACTCGTTCTTTGTAGTGTTTCGTGATAATGACGCTAGGGCGCAGTGCATTGATTAAGTCTTCATGAGTAGTAGCAACCATGACCGTCGCACCTACTTGTCTAGCGGCTCGTTGGAAGTTTGAGGCAACAGCTTGAGCAGTGACGCGATCTAACACGGCTCCAAATTCATCAGCAACCCACACTTGCGCCCCTGATTCAATCAACTTGGCAATTTTCAGGCGATAGCGTTGTCCGTCTGACATTTCCGACGGTTTTCGGATAAAGAGATAAGCATCGTTTAACCCTGCCATAGAGAGTAACGACAATGCCTCTACGGTTGTTTTACCTACTTGGTCGATAACGTTTTTATCATTATCAAACTCAATGTTGTCAATAGAGGCAACACTAAGTCCGTTTTCAGACATCAAACGTTGTAGTTCGCGTAAGATCACTGATTTACCTGAGCCTGATTGACCTTTGATATACACAATATCGTTTTGCTCAATCTCTACAGCTAAGTTGTCGTATAACGTGAATTGCTTATCGTCCATACCTAAGCCGAAAGATTCAGCAACTTCCAATGTTCGAGTGGTTTTTGTTACACGAGTATCAAAAGATACATTGATTAGGTATTGGCTCATTCCTGCTCTCCGTACATTTCTTTTGAAACTTTATCCGCGTATGCCAAAAACGCATCTAAACCCTCTTTTCCCGTGGTTTCTTCCATGTGAGCAAGCAAATCACCCACTTGAATTGCTGCTCTCGCAGGGATGGATTTAAAGCCCATTACATCAACAAGGCGAACATCTTCTTTTGCTACTTCTTTTGTGATTGTGTCGTGTTCATCTTTTTGACGTTCGGTTTCAAGACTTAAATCACTGACTAAATCAGCCGTCGCCATGTCACCAGTCATATCACCGACCAACACATTTAGCTCACGTTCATCAAAACCGTAAACTGCAATGTCACCATCAATTAAGTCTTTCAATTCAGCCTGTAATCGCAGTGCATCGTAATCGGTACTAGAGAGACGGTTGTCTTCAAGACGTTTAGCCGCAACTTCTTTTTCACCAAGATCGTCGCGAATAATAACCGGTACAACCGAAAGACCCGCCACAATAGATGCCTGAGTACGCCCATGACCTGTAATAATCACCATGTTTTTATCAACGGTGATAGGCTGGTCAAAACCGCGCTTTTTAATCGCTTCGGCTAAGTCGTTAATTTGTTTTTCATTGTGAATTTTTGCGTTCTTCTCATAGGGAATAAGCGTTTTCGGATCGAGATAGACGATTTTAAATTTTTTTTCCATTAGCGTACTTCCTTGTACTTTTCAGCAATAACAATCAACGCCTCGCCAGCGTCTTCCATTTTGTTACCTGTTTTTATGCCTTCGTCTCGAATAACGGCGGCAATTAGAGATTCGATTAACTCAGCCCCATCGGTAGTGACCTTGAATCGCATGGTTTGGTGAGAAGCAACTTCGGCACGTTCAGCTCTTTCACGTAGAGATTCAGAGCCAGATTCGTCCATACCAGTACCCATTCCCATTTCAGAACTTAGTGCCTCTAATTCACGAAAAGCCGCTTCGGACGATAGCGTAGGCATAACGTCTTTAAGTAAATCGTCGATCGGGGCTAAATCAGAAAAGTCATAACTGGTTGCGGATTGGATTTCTTCTAACAAGGTCATGAATTGATCGGCATCATCTTCACCGTATCGCTCATTATCAATAACTGAAATTTGCTTGGCTTTGATATCATCAATAACGCCAAGATTTGCAATTGCAATCGTCGGTAAACCTAATTCTACAGCAGCTCTCCAACGATGTTCGCCGCCAAGAATTTCGTACATTTCGCCTTTTTCACGAACAACAACAGGCTTAAACATGCCTAATTGAGTGACCGACTCTTTCAGCTTATCCATGTTAAGAACAGGTACGCTATTCGTATTCCAGCCGTTAGGAATTAGCTTCCCCGTCTCTACCTCTAAAAATATAATTTTACTTTCCATGATGTTTTTTTCATACTTTTCCATAAGTATTACGTATTCGTTTACGTAGTATAATGATTATAGAACATAAATATAAGGCTAATTTTATGGATATCGTTATCGCATACAACGCAACTAACGCATTGGTAAGCAAAAATGCAGATGAATCGGTGTTGCGCTGTATTCAAGATGCGTTGAGTTATGAAATAGACGGAGCGCAATTTAAGTCTTCGGGATGGAACGGAAAATCAACGATGTTCAACTGGTCTTCTCGAAGTTTTTCATCAGGCTTTGTGCAGTCAGTTAAAAAGAAACTCGAAAACGCAGGACACCGTGTTTTACTGCAAAGAAAACCAATGCTAGAGCCGTTGGGGAAACCAAATCCGGTTGTTAATGGCTTCCCAATTAACCCCGATTATGGCTATCAAGACGCAACAGTAGAGAAAATGGTAAGTTTGGGCGGTATGATAGCTCAAATCGCAACAGGTGGTGGTAAATCAGTCATTGCATGTAAAGCGGCGGCTAGAATTAATCGTTTAACACTATTTATCACAACTCGATCTGTGTTAATGCACCAAATGCGTGACAATTTTCAGCAATCTATTGATTATCGAGCTGAACATGGAGAACCACACCTAAAAGATGAAAAGGTGGGGATTATTGGTGATGGAATGTTTCATTTCTCACGATATATCAACGTTGCGACAATTCAAACACTTGCCAGTTTTCTTGATGAATATCCGAAATTTGTAGAGAAATTGCCGCCAAGGGGTAAAACGCTAAAAAAACCACTACCAAGCAAAGAAGAACAACGTAAAGAGTGGGAAAAGAAACGAGAATTTCATTACCGCCGCCAAGCAGCCATTAAAGCATTATTGAAAGAAACAGTATTGCTTATTTTAGAAGAAGCTCACGAATCGTCAGGCAACTCGTTTTACGATATCTGTCGCATGTGTGATAAAGCTGATTATCGTTTGGGTCTAACCGCAACACCATTTATGAAAGACTCAGCCGAAGCTAATATGAGACTGCTTGCAGTAACCGGCTCTATTGGCATTAAAGTATCTGAAAAATATCTCATTGATAAAGGTATTCTTGCAAAACCCTATTTCCTCTATTTGCGGACTGATTATCGCCCCGACGAACTAAATATTAAAAACGATTTAAAAGAAAAAGTTGGCAACAGTCGCCTTTCTCGTACTTCACCTTACACAAGAGCCGCATCGTTAGGTATCACTTATAACTTAGCAAGAAACAGCCTTATTGTTCATTATGCAAAAAAAATGGTAGGGCATAAATTGTCAGTAATGGTGCTTGTAAGATTAAAGCGTCACGGACAGATATTAAAAGAAATGCTCGAAAGTGTCGGTATTAGAACTGAGTTTATCTTTGGTGAAAGCTCCCAAAAAGAGCGTATGGCGCAATTAAATAAGCTACGAAATAAAGAAATCGACATATTGATAGGTTCGACAATCCTTGATGTAGGCGTTGATGTTCCCGGTGTTGGTGGTGTTATTTTAGCTGGCGGAGGTAAAGCGGAAGTTGAACTTAGACAGCGCGTAGGGCG
The DNA here is from genome assembly GCF_033676985.1 of Providencia sp. PROV236. NCBI lineage: Bacteria > Pseudomonadati > Pseudomonadota > Gammaproteobacteria > Enterobacterales > Morganellaceae > Providencia > Providencia sp. PROV236. The sequence continues at coordinate 62,243 of NZ_CP096299.1, forward strand.
TGGTTTGCGTAGAAAATCAGACCAAGCGAATATCTGCTTTGTAGTCGATTTCTTAGACTACTCAAACAACCACCTACTACAGCACTCTTTTGAGAGAAGAAATATCATCAGAGAGACAGAGGGATTCGCTCAAGGCATGTTGGAAGAAGGGGGCGAATTTCCTTTCCATTTACTTAATTGATACAATAATTTTATCCATTATTTTTTTCAATGTTTTTAATACAAGGTAATTTATGACTAACCGCAAAGTTGTTCAATTCAAAGCAACTCCAAAAGCGCAAAAAAAGTTAGAACAACTCAAAAAGCGATTGCGGAGTGAGGGAACAAAACCAAGCATAGAGCTGATACTAAACGCTATTTTGGAAAACATCACATACCCTGAGTTTGACCGTATGGTAAAAAGTATTATTGAAACTAACAGCATTAAAAATCAATTGCTCGAAATGTTTAATGAAGGTCGAATAACTAAAGAAATGCTCGACGAATTAATGAAAAACCAACCAAATGAATAAACATTTAGACAAAAATACCCGACCATTAATTGTTTTTCCCCGTCTTTGTCGTACTACTATTCGCAACACCAACAACACACAACAGAGTTTGTAGTATGACTAAGAAATTAATTAATGATGTAGTAACGTTTGATAGCGCATTAAAATCATTATCTTTTGTTAAACCATCTAACGATTATAGAAAATTCGTTTTTTGGAATATCTCAAATCATAATGATTTTAGCTTAGGCTATCATTGTGGGGCTGAATTTATCGATCTACTTCGTAATTATCCTCATGCGATAGGCGCTAACCTTTTGCATAAAATAATCCGTGATATGGGCGAAAACATTAACGGAGATACAGCTAGAGGCTTCTTTTCTCTTTTTGAATATACCGCTTGTACCCAAAAAGTGACTGGTGATTCGGTTCTGAAATTGGTTCAAGATCTGGAAAAAGAAAATTCGATTTCCAAGTCTGTCATTAAACAAATAAATCAACTCGAAACAGATCAAAACAAATCAGATATTACATATTGTCGATTACAGGTAATAAAAGCATTAAATCTAACACCAGTTGGTTACAAAAATTTGCTTGAAAAAATAGGTTGGTTAAAGAGAAGCAACGGTGACGCTACCAAAGCGGCATTAATGGATGGTTTTTTTGTTCTTGAAGTAGACGGCGATAACGTAAGGTCTTTGTTAACAGAAAAAGGAATGAAAGTTATTAAAACTATTTTAGGTAAGTAGTTGAGAGTGTAAAAATATCTGTGTAAATGGCATTCTTAACAATATCGAAGAAAGATATCAGAATGCCAGTATCAGGCTTCAAAAAGTGGACTATGCCCATACGCAACTAGAAGCCAGCGATGGCACAGTTCGAGATTATGTATCAGGATCGGATTTAACAGTGAAACCAGCCATTTTCTCAAAATCTTTTACAGTCTCGTTCTGACAATTTTATTCCATTAAAATAAATTTGTTGAGAACACCCCATCCCCTCATAACCCGCATATCTTTTTATAACTACTTCACTTTTCCCTTCATTCTTATATCTATCCGACTCCCAAGACATTCTTTCCATCGGTACTTCTTTTGATGCTGAGGCATCCCATCTATTTGTAGAACACCCAACCAAACCTAATAGCGCCAACATAACAAACGCAGTCTTAAACTTCATCATATTACCTCAAGTATTAGTATTTTCCACATTGTATATTTATGTAAGTATAGATTTCAATTTGTTTCTGTCATTTTTTGTATTCAGCCGAAAAGCATCTGATAACATAGAGACATTAAGTATTTGCAATGAGTTTAAATTATGAACAGTGAACTACCAAAGGTTGACATTACATACGGCACAAAAAGGCATGGATTAAGAAAATATGCTTGTCTCACTAACGCGCTACTTAATTACAAAAACACACATTCTATTAAGGTTACAACCAAATATAACGAATCGTTTGTTTCTAATGTGGTGAAAGTTTCAGGCAGCAAAAATTTAATTATTATGGAAGACAGACGCTTGCGATTGTCGGAAATAACGACTATTGAAATTATTAGCAAGCGTATCACCAATAAGGTTGAATCCTCGTTAGCAAAAGAGATTTTAGCAGAGCAATCGCCAATACATTTACTAACTTTCAATCTGATTCTAAATAAATCACATGCGCTTGGTAAAAAAATTGCTGTATTTTTAAAATCAGGATGCACTTATACAGGTGTTTCTAATTATCGTGATTTCGACTCTTTGCAACTTACAACAGACGATCACAGAGTTATATTAATTATGTACGATGCGGTAAAACGTATTGTTCCACTTGAACCAGACGGTTCTCTTTCCGAATAGCCCCCCCTAATAAGGCTGTTTGTAGAAAACCCATTCGCTCATATATCATGATGATTATTTGAATTTATGGCAACCATGGATATATATAAGGTCAAAACACCGAAAAAGGCAATTTTTAGAGGGAGCACCTACCATTAACGCGCTGTTTTTTCTAAGACTTTTGTTTTTTTTGAATCCCTTTATTTATTTATTTAAAACACAAAAAAACAATTGAAACGGTTTTTTGTCGATGTATTATAGCAACCATCGAAAGCAAACAACGCTAACGATAAATAAAAATCACATTGCCAGTTATGGCGTTAATCAAAAGGATCTAATCATGGCTCAATTATCTAAATCATCTGTCGCCAATTCTGTTAATAACGTTGCATCTTTATTAAACACTCAATTGAATGATATTAATCAACGATTGGCTGGCGTTTCTCATTTATCTACACAAGACGATAAAGATTTAAAAGCAGCGCAAACGAAAGTTAAATATTTTAATTATCTTGCTAATCTTGTTAATGGTAGTAATAAAGCGCAATCCGCGCTGTATTATGTTGTAAAGAATGCAAAAGCTGATACTGATGACTTATTAAAAGAGATTGCAACAAACTCATATAGTCTTACTAAATTTGGAATGATTTTAAAATCAGTAGCGAACGGATTTCGCAGTTATGATTTAGCGGATATGAGCGCATCTAACATAATAGCAATCTTAGAATTTATTGAAGAAAATAAAACTAAGTTTACTATGCGCCAATACCGCGACTGTATGACTAAATATAAAGAGTTGGTAAATAAGAAAGCGGATTCAGGATTTACACAAACAAATCAAGCGATCAAGTTATGTGAACGTTTAGGGATTGTTACTTATGTCGGCGGCAAAATCAGTTTGGGTTATGGTGAATATAAAATCAATCATGATTCTGATTTAGTGAAATATTTAAAATCTGTTTTCACTAAGGATAAAGAGACACAAAGCGAGTTAGATTTAGCAATTACAAAAGATGAAACAAGCGAAAAATAAATAATATTCAATCTGATAGAATCCGCTAGAAATAGCGGTTTTTTTTTGTTTATATGAATCTATAGTTTAGAAAAATATCTTGTTTAGTAATTAATATCATTTCTTTATTTTTCTTGCGCCCTAATCCATTCTAAGGCGTTTAAAACGTTCAATTGTATAATCTCATTAGCTTATTAATTTAGTCGCTTGTACGCTTGTCAGCGTTTGATAGTTGCGACAAATAGCCAAAATATCCAACGTGAGCGATTTTAAGATGTTTATTTGAGTAATATCTAGGATTGCATTAACGTATAGCAAAATCGCTTAGAATGGATTCTATGAGCTACCGGATGATACCGACTATTTTTAATTGATGTTATTTAAATTTAACACAACAATAAGCACTCAAAGAAACGTTAGCTAATAAATAGTATTATTTTGTAACTATTTTATTGGTGACTATTAGCGGTGTGGGATAGTTACAATCGTAATAGTAATTTTCGTTATTATTCACTTTAAAAATGATTGCACTGGAAATAAATCATATCAGGAATTATCTTTTCCCCGAACCTCGCCTTTTCCGATTTTCGCCCGTTTCCCGAATCCAGCCGTTTCTGATTTTCGCTCGTTCCCCGGATCCAGCCGTCGGCTAGAGTTGCAATAAAAAAAGACTCTGCGGTAACAGAGTCTTTGGCGGATTTACCGCGACTAACACACACAACACACACAACACACACAACTACAGGATAAATGCTTCTTTATTGAATTGTTTGGTAAGTAAATATAACTCACTCCCGTTCGTATAGACTGGCGTTTTATCTAATAGACTTAGATGGTGGGTTAATCGCTCACACTTAGAACTATGTTTGTGGGTTTCCCGCGCTTGTCTCATTCTATCAGCTATCCGCAGTTTCAATCTTAAATGACGGCGGTTTTCTTCTCTTTGCAATTCAATTTTTTTATCAAGCTCTAAATCACGTTCTAAGGCTTCGTGATCTATAAATAAATTAGTAAACTTGCTTTTTTGCTTAATGCTGCTACGCATATTAATTACTCCATTTAGTTATTTTCTTGTATTTCTTAATGATGTAATTATGAATTAGCTGTATCGGTGGTGTTAGTGATTATTGTAGGGTTTGTAAATATCACGAGGGGTATATAACCAACCACCAGCCACCGAAGGCAATCTGCGGCAATTCTAGGTTTAGGTTTTATAGCCCTGCGGTATAACGTAGAACTGTTTGCTTACGGTAAAGAGATTGAGAACGCCTGAAATAAAGAGGTTGGTATGCCTGCGGTAACTAGGTGGGGAGAAAAGGCGGTTGTTAGCCGCCAAGTTAAACTAAAAATATTTCAGGTTTGACATTAAATCGGGTTGCTAAGGCTTTCATGTGTTCTACGGTCAATGAACGCTTCCCTGATAAAATAAGGCTAACCAATGATTTTGAACCTATTTCATTTGATAAGTCATTATACTTCAAGCCGTTCTGCTCCATTAATACGCGCAGGGCTGCCACACCAGTTTGGATCGAATTTACTTCATTTTGAAATTCTACAAATCTAGGGAGTGATTTCTCATATTCTTCAATTTTCAGACTAAGTAAATCAATCAGAGGGCTGCTATCATCGTTTTCGAGCAAATCTTCCATACACCGTATAGCTTTAAGGTAGGCGCTTTCAGAATCATCCCCACCGAGAAAGGGAATGTCTTTGACAATAACATTCATAGCTTGAATCGCGTTAATCGTTGAATTGTTCATTCGCTATTCTCTCTATAAAACTTTGTGAGTTGGTTATATTCTTTATGGGTTACGATATGTTTTACATAAAAGCGTTGATTGATGAAATTGATATACCCAATTAACCTTAAATGATTACCCGCAATGTCTATAACCCACCATTTGTTGCGGTATTTGAAATTATCTAAGCTAGAAAAAACAGCTCTCATTTCTTGAGGATTGTTGAAAATACTCGTTGATAGAATTTTATATACGCTTTGTATTGACACTTTATGATTTGGATATTTTTCCGCAGCTTCGATAAATATCAGTTTCGTTATTATGTGCATCAACACCACCACTATTTTACGATGAGAATAACGTATCATGTTTACATATTGTAAACAAGCCATTTATCCATGCGGTTGAAGTACGGCAAAAAAACCTCAATTAAGAGGCTCGGAGTAGACAATATGTCTAAAATAAATTCCAATGAACATCCCTGTCATTCACAGCATTTCAAAATCATTGGGTGTCGCTTCACTGCCACACCCGAAATATTTATTGCGTTAACTTGGCTTGTGCTTCTTCCATAATCGCCCATTGAGTAAGTGTTATAAACTCGTTGATTGCTTTATTGCGATCGCTTATTGAGAAATGTTTGGCAACGACAACAACAAATTTTCGCCCATTCCACGATTTACGCTGTAAAGCAATGCGACTATCCAACAAATCGTTTGAATCTTTGCGGTACACTTCTTCTTCCACCAGCGTAAAAACAGAATGCTTAGTTTCCACGTTAAGGATTGTTTCACCGGGTTCTATTTCTCGCGCATCTTCAACTGGCAATTTGTTGGTTTGTGTAGGAATTAATTCATCCATTATCGAGTCCTTAATTTATTTTAGCTTTGTATCTGTTTTCGTTTCGATGGATGTATTGTGCCAGTGTGAATACGGCGAGGAAGTGAATTAGAACGGTTGCCAGATATAAAAATGGCGTAGTGTGAAAGACTACGCCCGTCGGGGATGCTATATCGGTTTTACTCGGTTGCTAGCGGTAGTGGCGCTTCTAACTTATCCATAACAACGACCGGTAAAACACCTTCGGCAGAAACGCCACTGTAAATACGCAAGCCGTAGGCTCCAATCCACGTTGAAGTATCTAATCCTGTTTCGAGGAAGTCGGTAACTTCTGCCATTAGGTTTTTAAAGTGACTATCAACCCCTGTTCGAAAATGATCGTAAATCGCCATAGAAAATTCATCTGCACCCTGTTCGATACGAACAGCACCTAACTCAAAAGTTTGTTTGCGTGATTTGTCGGTGATACGGCGGAATGTGGTTGCGAAAATTTCGGTACGATTCTCACCGTTTACGATTTGCAATGTAATTTCGGCAATTTTGTCGCCAGTTTCATTTTTGCCTGACGCATAATATAGGTCAGCTTGAACCAGTTCTTTAGGTAAGTTCATTAAGATATTCCTTATCAATAATCCATTGCCCTGATTGGCTTCAATATCTTACCTTTATCATTTGATTATTTGAATTGTTTTCTTATTGATATTATTACCGTAGGTTGCTGGTGGATAAAAAAGTGGGCCGAAGCCCACTCTGTTTCCCCTGATGCAAGGCGCATCTAAAATCGTTTATTAATGAGCACGGCTATTACTTGCCATATGTCTCAACTGTTCACCTAATTTGCCACCTGTATGGTATTCACTGCTATACGGTACAGTAGGTTCTGTTCCATACAGATCATGAAACGGAATTGAACCACCTTTATATTTCTCGTCATATTGCATAAATAAATCAGCATCAGCACCTCGCTTAACCGCTTCGTCTATCTCATGCCCTGCTTGGTACAAACGAGCCGTGCGACAGTTAATTAACTTATCCATTCTGTGACCCTTATTTATATTGTTTATTTATTTATCTCTATTTCTTGATGTGATTATTCTCACGCATTGAATGAGGGTGAAAACAATATCAACAAGGCATATTAGAATATTATGCGGTTGGAATCTCAAAACATAGTGAGTAAGTAAAATCGCACCTCGATACACCGTTTAGATTATTCTGCAAAACTTCCCGTCGGCAGCCGTAGGGCAGAAGATTATAAATTCACCGTCACCAGCCGATATACCCCGTAGGGTGTAATACTACCTAGCAATAATGCTTTGCGCCCCGCTGAAGTTGCTATAGAATATTCACTGCGATTGTGCTGTCTGGGCGAGTTTCATGCAAAGCAACCACTTCTTCCTTTTGCCTAGCAGTACAATCGCGGTTCCTGATTACACCTATACCGCAACTGAGCCTTTCACCGATTTTCCCTGTACCGATTTCTAGCCTTTCCCTAATTTTTCACAATTCAGGTTTCTACCCGTTTCCCGTAGGCAATCGTAGGCATAAATCACCTCGTTTATTACCGTAGGGGCGCTGAGGTTCAAGGTGGGCAAATTCGACGGTAAAAGTGCGCGCCCGTTTCACTTTGTCACCCCTTATAACTGACCGCTTGTCTTCTCTCTTATCCACGCTTATTTCTTCTCTGTATTACTGCTGATTGTTACCGTATATCTCTATGCTTATTGCATACGTTTATCTCTACAGATATTCACTGCGGTTTATGTTTCTGGTTGTCTCTTATTGCTGTTCTGTTTTGGTTGGTTTCTTATTCCGTGATTCTTTACTGTATGGCTCTGTATAACGTTTATTAATTGCTGTGTGTGGTTGTGTTGTTTCTTACTGTTCTTCTTCCTGTAGTTCTACTGGCATTGATTGGTTGGTGGTTGTTTCTCTTACTGTTGAAGTATTGACGTGTCAGGGTTTCTCTTTGTTTATTGATTGCCGTTGTTGTTCTACTTGCATTATTTATAACCGTAATTTATTTACTTATTTATCTTATCGAAATGGTTGGCGTATTGAGGTTATTGCTGGTTTGTTTCTTCCTTGTCTGAATGGTTTACGTGTCAGGAAATTGATTGAATTTGTTCTCTTTAGAATTGCCTTGAATAATTAGGTTGCCTAATAAAATTGGGCTGGTTTGCCTGTATAATTTAGGTGGTTGTTTTTGGGGAATTGGGTTGTTCTATTCTCTGGTTGTTTCGGTTGATTTGAATATCAAACTGACGGGAATTTATGTAAGAATTGCTTTGCGAATAGATCAACTTTTTAGGATTCAAAAGTGGGTTTTTCGTTGACTTTACGTTGATCATGATTTCTTTATACTTAAAGACATATAACACATTGATTTTAATAATAAAAACTCCATTTTTGAGGCTCTTTTTGATAGTCAATTCGGACTTATAGAAAACGTCAATTCTTATGCTTGATCTGATTATATATTATAACCATGTGCTCACCTGTGATGTTATTGAGGTAAGAATATCACCTCTAGTCAGGTGGCCAAATTAACTATGCCACTTCAGGTTTGCTGGAAAGGGTGTAGATATAGGCTAGCGAATGAAACGTGAAATGCTATCGCCAGCCTATACTACAAATATTAAAGAATTGCCTATCGTCAGGATTTAATCCTCTTCAAATCAGCTTTTCTCTGTTTCTTCTGTGCATCATAGAAGTTTTCATGAGAACCGATATGAAGAAGATACAACTCAAGTTTGTCTGACACCCAAGAATACCCCAACAAAACTAATAGCTCATTTAGTCTGAATTTATGAACTCTTAAATGGGCTAAATCGCCTTTCTTTAACTCACCGATTAACGGATTTTCGATAATCCGATCAATTTCATCTTCAACTACTTTTACATCACTTTCAGGCAACTTTTTCATTGCCTTTTCAAATCTAGCTGATTGATAAACATCAATCTCGTTTTGTTGTTCGGACATATCGAGATACCTTATTGTTCTCGACTTCTGCCTGAGCTAATAACAGTTCTTCGATAAAGCTATATGGCAGATCAGGGTTATCTTCGGCTATGCGCCCAATTTTAGCCCAGTGTTCAATTTGTTTAGGAACAGATCTGCTTTTTGCTTGGGCATGAACCTTAGCATCAGACACAAAGTCTTCATCTAATCTCACTGAAATCGCCATATATTATATACCTGCGCTAAATTGGGTTTTTACATCAAACCGCTACGTAATTTTAATTGATTGGTTTATTCCAACTTGGCTTATAACCAATATAATAAGGATTGTTCGGCACTAAACATTAGATGGTCGAGAGCGCTCATCTAATTTATCAAGCTCAGTAACCTACAAACGATGAACTCTCGAAGCAGAGTGCGATTATTTGTCGCATAAAGCAACAATACATTACATTTTATCGATTGTAAAGACTTTAACTGTTACACCAGTATCATCAAACACTCCGCTAAACGTAGCGCAGTCCTCAACCTTGTACTGGCTTTTATCCACCCAATCCATACGCTCACTTCGCGGTACGACAGCTACACAACGACCACCTGCTTTTAAATGACTGATTGCAGCCTGAACATGTGCTTTTGCTCGACCTTCTGAAAATGGTGGATTCATTGCGATTTTATCAAACTTAATTTCTTGATTATCGTTCGACCATTTCAAAAAATCAGCTTGAATAGGTTCATAGCCTTTAGCTTTCAGAATATTGCAATATAGCGGCGATAACTCAATACAGGTTGTTTGTTCAGGTGAGTCAATCTGCGCTATTAAATCGCCACGACCTGCTGACGGTTCAAGCAAGGCTTCATCATCTTGTAACGCTATCAAATCTGTTACGTAATATTGGATTGATTCAGGTGTGGGATAAAACTGATAACTCTTATGATCGGGCATTGTTCGATTTGAAACAATGTAATCTCTTACACAATTAAAATCGTAATTAAACGACCATAATTCACCGTCAGCACTTATTTCTCCACCTAGTTTTTTCATGAGCGACTTATATTCTTTATGCGAAGTAGGGTGGCGATACCAATTACTATCCAAACATTTATACATGCCTGTATCTTTGTTTAGGTGAGTTCCGGCAATAAGAGATAAAAGGTCTTCATCTAAGATATGAATAATTTCCCCGAAATCTTTAGCAACTGAGCGCGATTTAGGTATAGTTCTGAACTCTGTGGGTATTGCGTAAGGTAAAGATGCCGCCAACACTTCATTCAATTTCCAAGCAACATCAGGGTGTATCTCAATGTGCATGTTGCCGTTTTTAAACATCTTGACTCGCAGAACATTGCCGTCAATTGATACCCACTTACCTAAATTTCCATCTTTATAAATCTTATCTAATACCGATTTAAGGCTTTGAACCCGACCAAATTTACCATACACAAAGAACCGCAATGTCATGCGTAAATCGTCAATACTGTCGGCTCGATAGTCACTTAACCAGACACTATTAGCCCAATACTCGGTGACAACACCTGAAATAATCAATCTTTCAGAAAAACCATAACTTTTATTTGTTTTATGCTTAGGGCTTAGAGCGCAAAATACATTGTATACACGCTCATTTAGATACATGTTTCTGTCGTTTAGCAAACCTAAAAGCGTTGGAACTACCGTATTCTCATTAAACTCAGGTACACCAACATAATCACCTGTAACGCGACGTTTCCCATGCTCAAGCGGATTATCCAGCGTCATTTTCCCCTCGATAAACTGACTACGCCATTGCTCACGGCGATTTGCTGGCATTAATTGCAGAACGTTCGTCATATCGACAACCTTTTGCCAATATTTAGCTCTTAAATTGGAACGAACATAATCGAGATCGATTTGATAGGGAAGTCGGTAAAAACCTGATTTTCTTTCACCCGGCTTTGAAGATTCATCCATTAGCTGATTAATCTTAGAAATTCGGTCACCAGAAAATAAGATTTTATGAAGCATTTCGCGTTCGGTTTCTTCTTGTTGATACTCCGCAATGATCTCTCTAATTTGATTCACTTCTTCACGAAAAGCGACATCATTTTGCTGAAATAGTAAATCTGCGGTAGAAGCGACTAATGCACACATATTGTTAACCTCATTATGTAAATATTACCAATTTCTTATTGATGTTATTTTTACATATTACAAAAGGCTAACAATAAGGAAATGAAGGTATTAATTTCAATCTTTAAAAGTTTAACTGGATGTCAAACATGCCTGTATCTTTGTTTAGGTGAGTTCCGGCAATAAGAGCCAAAAGGTCTTCATCTAAATCAGTGCTATCGACTGATATCTTTATGTGCATAGTGGCTATTTCTTTTTTATCTGCCATGAATGTCTCCATAACAAATCAAATTTGTATACTCTTTTCCGTATTTAGTTACAATCTCTCAATTGATTAATAATTCTTTATAAAATATTATTCGCTAACTCCAAGTGAAAGTGACTCTTCCTTGAAGGATTCATTTAATTACAAGAACAGTTAGAAGCTCATAATTGCCTTAGTTCTCGTTACTAAGGCATTTTTTTCTCTTGCAGCAATCTGAGGGTATATTCAATCCTTCCAAGTGATAGCTTTTACAGCCCACATCTGAGCGTCCATGATGCGACGCATGGCTTCATTGTGAATCATCAATGCTTCTTCTGATGTCACGCCTTGCATGCTTTCATGCACTAAATCGATAAATAAAGCAGGTACAAGAATGGCGGTTAGCGTTCCCCCTAGCTCATAATCGAGTTTTTCTTTTAGTATTCTATCGACAGGCTCGGTAATTAGAGCGCCACCAAAGACAGCATATCCCGTGAGGTTGCAACCCATGAATACCCCTTTATTGATGGCGGTGATGTCATGGATTTGGGGCGCAAACCGCGTAATTTTCGCATCAGTGCCGTATTTTGGGGTGACAATTATAAACGTGATATGGATAACCTCATTGCGGTGCTCGATGAGCCAGGCAAAGGCGAGTTAATTCATCCTGTCCACGGCTCTATTCCGCAAGCTCAATGTATTGAGTACAGCATCGGTCATGAGGCTGAAAATGTGGATAGCTGTAGCCTAGAGTTAGTTTTCCTCGAAGCGAACACAGGTACACAACTCGCACAAGCGCATCCTGAGCAGCTTGGTGATGATATTTTTGACAAAATCAATCAGCTCTCCGAGCGCATGAGTGACCTGTTTGAACAGGTTATGGCTCCCGTGAATAAAGGTGTTCGATATCTCGCAAAAGGTAAAGCGGCACTTTCAGGAATGATGAATACGTTAATTATCATGCGCGGTGATTTTAATGGCGCATTCAGTGACGGTGTTAATTATCTCAGTTATCCACGTGCTTTTATCAATGATTTGCAATCAGTTTTAGACGTTCGCACCAGTGCCGTAGGTGATTTGCTTAATTTAAAATTCCCTGGTGTGATTAATACTCAGCAATCCAATGGCTATAAAGGCTATAGCTCGCCGTTTATGGCCTCAAATACCCCACAAAATGGTTATCTTCCTAATGCTTCACAAACCATCAACGTGGAGCAAGGGGTAAATGCGACCACGTTATTATCGGCATGGAGTGATAGCGTTGCAGTGGTTGATGAATTGGTCAGTTTACCTGTTGCATTAGTGCAAGAGGAACGCGCGGCCACCGTCCCCATGCCAAGCAATGCGCAGCCTGCTGATGTGCAGGATTTGGTGGTACTGTATCAAGTGATGGCCGTAGCTGAAACATTGTGTCAACGATCAACGAAAACTGATCCACTTTTAACTCAAATTCGATCAATCAAAAGTGATCCACTGTTTCATTTAGGTATGGCACCTGAGCGTCGTTTATCTTTCAATCGATAGCTTTCACCACTCAATTGCAATACATGTGAATGGTGGAGTAAACGATCTAACATCGCTGCGGTTAATGTTGCATCATCTGCGAATGCGCTCGGCCATTGTCCAAACGATAAATTACTCGTGAGTATGACGCTACCATACTCATAACGCTTGGCAATAACATTGAAAAATAGATTGGCCTCTTCTCGTCCAAATGGCAGGTAACCTATCTCATCGATAATCAATAACTTCGGTGCCATCACTGAACGTGATAAATAGTGTTTCAGTTTGTTTTGGCGTTTTGCCGTTGAAAGCTGTAACATCAGGTCTGCCGCTGTCGTAAAACGTGTTTTTTTCTTGGCTTCAACGGCTTTCAACCCTAAACCGATCGCAAGATGTGTTTTACCCACTCCACTTGGCCCTAGCAACACAACATTTTCATTCCGTTCAATAAATGTCAGCGCACTTAATTCTTGTATTTGCTGTTTCGGAATACCCGTAGCAAATTTAAAATCAAATGCACTCAGCGCCTTATGGGCTGGAAATCCCGCCATCTGACTCAGCATACTGCGTGTACGTTCATCGCGGTGTTTTTGTTCATTGTTCAATAATGCGAGTAAAAATTCGCCGTAGCTTTTGTTCTGAGCAATAGACTGCTCAGCCAATGATGGCCAAAGCGTTGAAACCGCGCTCAGTTTTAATGAAGCGCACAGGTATTCAATTTGTTCATGCAGTAACATAATTTTCCTCTAACAGCGCATCATAGACTTTGATTGGGTGTTGTAAATTAACGGATCCATGTGGTGGAACGACGGGTATATTCAGGGAAGACCCTGTCGAGATGACATGCTCAACGACTGCCGGTAAAGGTTGAAGAAACTTGACTTCGTCAACAAGTCTATCAGCCGGTTTCTCTTGCGTAGTGCCATGACGCCGTTGATGGGCAATGCGCTGTAGCCATGGGCCAATTTTTGCGTTCGCTATTTCAACATCCAACTCAAGGTTCTGAGCCCGAAGTTCCGCCTTAAGTGGCACGATAAAGCTATTTTTTAGGTAATGGTTAAAACGCTCGACTTTGCCTTTCGTTTTGGCCCGATAAGGCTGGCAAGCGGTCAACTTAAAGCCATAATCTTTTGACATCTGAAGCATTTCCACATGCAGTTTATGCTCACCTTCTGCATAGGCATCTCGCTTGACAATCAGGGTTTTTGCGTTATCACAAAGAACTTGTTGAGGCACGCCGCCAAAGTAATCGAACGCTTCTTTTAAACCCTGTTGCCAAGCGCTGGCTCGTTCATTATCAAAGAACTTAACGCAACAAGCGCGGGAATAGCTTAATGTTGCCACGAATGCTTTTAACGTCTGTTTACTTCGACGAATAGTGGTGAAATCAATCTGCATCTGCTGGCCGGGAGGCGTTTCAAACCGCACAAGAGGTTCAGGCGCGATAATGGGTTTAAACTGGCAAACGAAACGACGCAATTGCGCAATCCCGCCTTGATAGCCTCTTTGACAGAGTTCATAAAACAAGACAGTTGCCGGGATCCAGTCGGGTTTAGCCAGTTGGATACGTTGGATTAAATATGGCTCAAATGGCGCTAATTTGGTCTGTTTGGGTGCACGTCGAGTATACGTTGGCATCTGTTGCTGCTGCAAATGGTGTTTAACAGTATTGCGAGAAATACCCAGTTCACGGGCAATTTTTCGGATGCTTTGACCTTGTATAAAGCGAACATGAATATCCACAAATATCTCCTTGGTAATCATAAATTCCCCGTACAAAAATGTACGGATAATACCAAGTGGCTCAGTTTTCTATGATCGTTAGTGGATCAGTTTTACATGATCAGTGACGGTCTAGAGTTTAGTGAGCACAAGGCGATAGCAGAAGCACTGAACGCAGATACGTACTTTGCCCATCCGTATGCCTCGCATGAGCGTGGGCTGAACGAGAATACGAATGGGTTGTTAAGACAGTTTATCCCGAAAGGAACAGACCTGCGGACAGTGACAGAAGAAGACTTACAACGCTATCAGGGAGCGTTGAACAGCAGGCCACGCAAGTAACCTTCGGTGGTGTTTGCGGAGCTAAGAAAGGCGGCTTAGCGTTGCACTTCGGACTTGAATCCGCCATATATAATTATATAATTTACACATCACATTTAAGGTGTAATTTATATGATGAACAATCTATTATCATATTACTGCGGTTTAGAGATAAAACGACTAAGAAAGGAAAGAGGACTATCTGGAAAGAAATTAGCCAATCTCCTCTATATATCTCAACAGCAAATATCTCGCTATGAGCGAGGAACAGTAAATTTCACAATTGATTTTTTATTTGAAATCTGTGCCGCATTAAAAATTTCTTTTTTTAGATTTTATTAATGGGATTATATCCATAATCCAAGAAGAGCATGGTTCAAACCCTAAAATATTGAAAAAATTATTACTTACTACAGAACAAGAACACTTTTTTTTAAAAGTAAAAATTACTATCCTATATTTTACTAAGGAGATTGAATGAAATAAAACATCGACTTTTCAATTTTAATATCTAATGAACTTAAAAAGCTTAGAGAAAAAGCAGGTTTAACTACTAAAGAGTTGTCTGAAGTCATCAAAAAAACCACAGCAATTAATCAATATAAAAAAGCGTTAATCACATTGATATAGATACTGTAATTATATATTTTAGAGAGTTGTATGTTTTCCCTATAGATTTTTTCGATAAAATATAAAAAATGGTCACTTTATAAAATAATATAAAGTGACCATCTGTTAAAAATAAAAATATCTTTATAGCCCATAAATATTGGGATCGAAAATAACAGTAACAACCCCTCGATATGTATCAGGTCGAGTCATTAACATTGTATCGACATTTCGCTGATTAATTAAAAAATCAATACTACCGTTACGATTACTCCCTACATGTTGTGATATAAAGATATTCGAATTATCTTTTTGAATAGACATAGGAGCATGAATCACACGATTATTTGTTTGTTGGCTAATAATATTATCAGGCAATGTTAAATAAGATTGAATAGGTACAAGCTGTTCATTTTTATCACTTTTCAATGCACAATTCTCACCTATCTCATACTCACATTGCAAATAAACAGTAAAAGCGCCACTAGAGGATAATTGAAAATTACTTTTAGCTGTCATTTCAGGTGTGATCCTACTAACCATCCAACGCTCCCAGTTATTTCTTCCTTGCTCTTGTGTACATACTTTACCATTTTTGCAGGGTTCCAATGCTAGAATACGATCATCAGGAGATGTTTTGACAATTAAGTCATGATTAACTATGAGTCTAAGATTAATATCAACAATTCCATCACTGGCCAGATAATTATCACCAAAATCAAAATCACCACCGGGTCCAACGCTAAAAGAAATTTTACCCTCATATATACCAGAACCAACAGTTAAAAGAGAATCTTTGGCTTTTAATGAATAGCCGATGCTCATCTGGCGAAAGAGTGCTGGTTCATCTCTGTCTATTGTGCTAATTTTATAACATGGATTAGTATTATCGAGAGTTTTCCACATAAACTCATAATAACCCGAATTACCCCAACCAACTCCGCCATACCCACACCCCTGTCCATCAGGAGTATACACAAAGGAACCACCAATCCACTTTTGTGATTCTATGTTACGTTCATATCGCGCAGAAAAATTTGTTATTCTAAATTTGACATCAAACGGTTCTCCAGTACTATGATTTCTAACAGTAATAATTTTCTCTGTTTTTGGAAAATTAAAGTATGCTCCTTGCCGTGGTTCATTGTTCGCCTTTATCGGGTACGAAATTTTTGTAGATAACGGTAAATTAATACTGATTTCTGAAGGGCATTGTTGTGGCCATGAATTACAGTATCCCTCCTGAGGGGTCATATTAGTAAATACAACAGTATCATTGTTAATGCTCGGCTCAATTTTTGCGATTAAGTCAATAGTTGCGGACGGAGCAATAAAGCTGCTTATCAACAAAAATAGTCCTAGTATATAATAAGGATAATGCATTATGCTCCTCCAATAGGTTGACAATGAATAGTCGAATAAAACTGAACATTATTAGACGGTTCCTCAGGAAGAGTGCAAGATAATGTAGGTGATAAATCCTTATCTAACACCGTTAGTGTTTTATTATTTTCTCCCATTTCCAATGTTAGAACTCCATCTGCATTAATTACACCACGCGCTATATCACTATCGACTTGGCGATGTTTTAATATTTGACCATGGCTATCTTGTAAAACACCGATGAGTACTGTTGCTTTAACTGCTTTTAATTTTAAATACTTCACACTACCTCGATTCATTTGTACATATTCACTACTAGGAAAAACCTTCGCATTACTATTTCCTGCACTATAAAACTGAATACTTTCTTTTTTCCATAAGGCTGCGGGTATAACATTTCTCCCCGGATATAATTTGGTATCAGTGAGACTATCTGATGCCATTATATTTAAACTGGGATTATCAGACTCTAAGTCAACAATAAATGCAGAATCCATTCCCACACCATTAGAACCGCTATCTATAGCAATTTTACCGCCTCCAAAAGCAAGAGTCTGGCTTAAGTTAATCCCAGATGTAGTACTATGTTCTTGTATATTATGCTGAGTATAAAAGTCACTACTAAGAGAACGAGTTTCTATCGCACCATTCCCATTAATTGATACGCGCCCTGCATTTTCAGAAACCCCCGCCCCCAACCATTTAAAATTGTTGTTATCTTGTGGCTTCCATTGATAATCTAGGCTTGAATAATTATTTTTATCGTTCATTCCAATATTCATAGATAAGATCTGTGATTCTCGAGGAGCTAAAGAAAAGCTTACCCCTATCGTGATGCCTTGCTCTCTTTTCTCTTGATTAAAACCAGGTCTATCATAAGCACTCAACCGAAAACTCACATTTCTATCTGCTAAGGTTGTATTTTTATTTATTGCAGCATCAATACCAAATCCTTCTCTTGAAGAGCTTTTTGTATACTGTCCATTTAATGTCAATGAACTTGACCATGGTAATTTAGTATATAAGGAAGTCCCCCATGTATTGCCAACGTAACGATCAGATCTGAACTGATTGTTTGAATCATTAGATGTATGTCGCCAAAAAGAACTCATCGAACCTCCTGCGAACAGATTTCGATAATAACGAAGATCTATACTTTGATTCTTTTGACGTTCGCCATCTCTGATAATATATTGACCATAAAAACTATTATTTGGCGATATATTGATATCGGTCCGAGCACTAATTTGGTTTTCAAGTTTTGTTTTTTGTATACTACTACCTAGTACAACTCTAGGAGTTAAAAGATAATCAACTGCCCCTCCCCCCATAATAGAAGAATCATTATCTTGCTTTTTATGATCACCAAATGTTAGGTCCTGCTTTATTCCTCCCCATACATTAACTCGCCACTTTTGAGTTGGATTTCGCCAACCTAATGGTTTGTATATCTGTGATAGTTGTGTATCTACAATTTTCCCATTTTCCAAAATATTAATCGTGATGTCATAAATGCCGCTAGGCAAACGTCGAGTATCTAATGCTTGAACTCCCGATTGAAGCTGCTGTGAATAAATAAGCTTGCCATCACGCCAAATTTCAGCAACAGCAGGGTTTGCTGCCGTAACATAAATAGGAGACGCACTAACGCTTTCCTCATTTACAAGTAAAGTATTTGATGTTCCCCACATAACTCCCGTAACAGAACCAGTGCTAAATCCATTTGTTTCTACATTTCCTTTATCACTATCAGGAGAAAATAGCCCAAATCTAAAAAAATCACCTTGTAACTCTTTTTGAGTATAAAGCTCATAGATATTAGTTTCTTGAGATTGATTTCTTTGACTTGAACTATACGTTTGGAATGATACTTTCTGTGTCCAACCTAATAAAGATGAAACAACAGAAGAATTCAAATTCCATGCATGAGAATCACCTGTTGAAACAGCAGATACATTATTATGCATAATAACGCCATTTGATACAGTTTGAGGTAACGAGATATAAGCATTGTTAGTCTTTTGTATCTCATATTTTGATGTATATAACTTTAACGCAGATGTATCTAAACGATAATCTGCCGACATTAATCCATTTGGACAATTTTTATTGCACTCACCTAAAGATATACCTTTAGTTAAGGCTATTTTCCATTCATCTTTAACAGCTTGGTCGAAAGAGTTTTCCTCATCAAAAATTTGAATAAGACTGATCTCTCCATCTTCGTTAAGCAAAAATGAACCATCAAATAATGGTAGGTCATTAAGATAAACTTGAACCATAACTTCAGAGTTATAAAAATAATTTCTAAAGTCATTAGGTATTTTTATAGAATTATTCGCTAAAAGAATGTCTGAACCAATAGCAATACTAGGAATAAGAAGTAAAGGGAGTAATACTTTCATCAGGGAATTATCCGTACATGCCTGCCATATAAATGGCAGGCATTATTAAATAAAAAGCATCAGTTGATTTTAAAAATTAATTATCTGATGGCGGTGTGACAACTAAAGCGGGTTCAAAGACCATAGAAACTTGCCCTGTAAATGAACCTGCTTCCGTTAACTCCTTATTCTCTTTTTGAGTAATACGAAGGTCAGTACGACCACCTGCTTTTGCTTGATCTGCAGCAACAACAGTCACGGCTTCATTACTTAATTTAACACCATTAAATGTCACAGCTAATGGAATAATCTCTGACCCATTAGATAAAAGAGGATCACCCTTTGCATCTGTATTAGTTAATGTTGCCTGAATACCACCAGATGTATTTTTGTATTGAAATTGCTTTGAAAAAGCTTGCAATTTCTTGGTACCTAAATCATAAACCATTTCTTGAGTTTGATTAATCCAACCACTCTCAACAGGGATAACCTGAAAAGTCTCAGCTGGGATTGTCGCTGATAATTCAATCGTATAGCTTTGCTCATCGGCTGCATTTGCAAACATAGAAGCAAAAGTAGCACCAGATAACAAAGTAACCATCAATGATTTTTTTAACATTTAAATAACCTTATATAAAATATAAACAACATATAAACAACATTATAACTAAATTATAAATTTCAAAGATTAAACCTATTTGATGATATTAATAATTTAGTAATTTCTTTTTACTACCTTCAACTAAGGTAAAACTAATCTTACTTTCTGATTTATTTTCTAAATTGAAGGTTTTTCCAGGTAAAATGAATTGTCGAGTTGATATATCACAATCAATAGAATTCAAGTTACAATACCGAATATCTTCTAAAACAATAGTAGCATTACCATCATTTATCACTTTAATATGACCATTACTTTTATTAATAACAGTATTAAAAATAGGATCTCTGGGCTGAACTATCACAATACTTCCATAGCCTGTTAAAACATTTACTCCAACATCTAATGCTTCTTTTTTATATTTTTCAATTGCATCTTTATTCATTTCAAACCCATCATTTTCCTGAGGAAGGACAGGAGTAAATCGAACTCTAAAATAGCGTTCTTTTTCTCTTTCTCCAGGCCAAATCATTCTAACAGATTGAAATCCAGATGGAGGTATAATCAACCTTAAAGGAGATACAATTAATCTATCTTTTTCTAATTTATTTCCATTAATCGTTTTTTGTGATGATTCAATAGAAATTCCTTTATCTCCAGGTGTAATTTCAAGAACATCAACCCTAACAAATGCAGTAGATGTTCCTGTATTATAAACTCGCTTAGTTATATTTTTAGAATCAGGATTAAGTATATCATACATACTACCAATACCAATAACTGGTGATGATAATGAATAAGATGAAATTAACATCCCGCATATAAAACACAAAAAAAATGTAATAGTGTTTTTTGTTTTTTTCATATTATAGGGATTCCTAAAGTTCAATTAGAATAAATTATTGTGTATTTGTAGAATTACTTGGGTAGCGAATTATTAATTATTTCGAAAAGAAGTAAAATGGTTTTAATCTATCAAAAACAAAAAAACGATAGTTATGAGCAATAAAAAAGGCATAACAAAAAAGCAAAAAAGCAAAAAATGCCCCCTAACAATATGAAAAAAAAAAAATTAATATAAAAAACCTTTAGATGTGTTATTGTAAATAATAATGTCATACATTACTTTTATCGCGCAGTAAAATTACATAAAGAAACATATTGAAACATAAAATACATAATTGAAATGGCGAAATGACGTAAAAAATAACGATTAAAAGTATTAACTACGCTCATAATGAGACGCATTCACAATCAACTAGCACAAATAACAGCTCAAAAATCATTACCCGCTGCATTTAAATGACAAGTGGTTTTTCTCTGTTGATTTACGGTCGTGTATTCAATATGGAGATGGTCATAATAGATAGTGTTCACGTTCAATGAATGTCCCGATGATTTTGTCATGCATTTCAAGTGACTTCGAGTAACCTAATGTCTTACGGTTAAGTCGCTTTAAGCTATTTCACAAGTTCAAATTCTCTCTTTCTATTCGTTGGATATAAAACTTACTTGCCACATGCTTTTGTTTGGGTAATATCTCATAAGCACTGAACTTATCCGTGCACCAAAAAGCCACATTAAACCTAGACAGCAAAGCCAGTAACTGGCGAAGTGGTCTCTTGTTTCGACGAGCTATAGTATGAGCAATAATCCCTTTTAGGCGAGGTTCCCAGACATACCAGAGCCAACGTTGTTGCTAAAAGACCACTGTTCATCAACTTCGCAAAGGTGTTCAATGTGTAAATTATCAAGGGGTAAAGAGGTTACCTGCCTCGGCGAGAGTTTTTTAAGTACGAACAACGGCATTAATGCTGATATGAAGGGCTATAGCGGTGTCACGAATACCGGCATTATTCATCGTGAGGTCGATAGTTTTATTTTTAGTTCCGGGTTGGCAAGCTCGATATTCATAATCGAGTTGGAAGCTTCGGCAGCAATCTTGGCAACAATAACGTTGGTAGCCAGTACTCCCTAGTCCATGTTTTTTCACTGAGGAAGTTTGTAGACAAAATGGGTACTTTACACTGAGAGATCCCCTCATAATTTCCCCAAAGCGTAACCATGTTTGAATAGATTTTGAGTAAGCAGGGTTGCAGCCACGAGTAAGTCTTCCCTTGTTATTGTGTAGCCAGAATGCCGCAAAACTTCCATGCCTAAGCGAACTGTTGAGAGTACGTTTCGATTTCTGACTGTGTTAGCCTGGAAGTGCTTGTCCCAACCTTGTTTCTGAGCATGAACGCCCGCAAGCCAACATGTTAGTTGAAGCATCAGGGCGATTAGCAGCATGATATCAAAACGCTCTGAGCTGCTCGTTCGGCTATGGCGTAGGCCTAGTCCGTAGGCAGGACTTTTCAAGTCTCGGAAGGTTTCTTCAATCTGCATTCGCTTCGAATAGATATTAACAAGTTGTTTGGGTGTTCGAATTTCAACAGGTAAGTTAGTTGCTAGAATCCATGGCTCCTTTGCCGACGCTGAGTAGATTTTAGGTGACGGGTGGTGACAATGAGTCCGTGTCGAGCGCTGATTTTTTCGGCCTTTAGAGCGAGATTTATACAATAGAATTTGGCATGAGATTGGATTGCTTTTAGTCAGCCTCTTATAGCCTAAAGTCTTTGAGTGACTAGATGACATATCATGTAAGCTGCTGATAGGTTTCCAGTTTTCCGCTCCTAGGTCTGCATATTGTACTTTTCCTCTTACTCGACTTAACCAGTACCAACCCAGCTTCTCAACGGATTTATACCATGGCACTTTAAAGCCAGCATCACTGACAATGAGCGGTGTGGTGTTACTCGGTAGAATGCTCGCAAGGTCGGCTAGAAATTGGTCATGAGCTTTCTTTGAACATTGCTCTGAAAGCGGGAACGCTTTCTCATAAAGAGTAACAGAACGACCGTGTAGTGCGACTGAAGCTCGCAATACCATAAGTCGTTTTTGCTCACGAATATCAGACCAGTCAACAAGTACAATGGGCATCGTATTGCCCGAACAGATAAAGCTAGCATGCCAACGGTATACAGCGAGTCGCTCTTTGTGGAGGTGACGATTACCTAACAATCGGTCGATTCGTTTGATGTTATGTTTTGTTCTCGCTTTGGTTGGCAGGTTACGGCCAAGTTCGGTAAGAGTGAGAGTTTTACAGTCAAGTAATGCGTGGCAAGCCAACGTTAAGCTGTTGAGTCGTTTTAAGTGTAATTCGGGGCAGAATTGGTAAAGAGAGTCGTGTAAAATATCGAGTTCGCACATCTTGTTGTCTGATTATTGATTTTTCGCGAAACCATTTGATCATATGACAAGATGTGTATCCACCTTAACTTAATGATTTTTACCAAAATCATTAGGGGATTCATCAGAACAGAGCCTTTATTCATATCACTACGATGAATACACGCACGAATACTACACAATGACAAACATAATCGTCACCGTAAAATAAAACGTATTTTATTGTGATGATGGATGTTAAATAAATTCTCCTGATGACCTCATTAAAATATAATCTTTATTCGAGACATTAATGACGGGAAAGAACAATGAATGATACACAGTGTAAGCCTCGGGTGATAATTCACTAAGTCGTAATGACACATTAGTAAAGAAATGGTCAATCGATATTTCTAATATATAGAGCATATGAATTAAGGTCGCAACATCAATTTGGCAAATCCCGCGCTCATAGCGTGATATTTGTTGTTGAGAAACGTTTAATTTCTTCCCTAATTCTCGCCCCGTCATACCTCTCATTTTACGAATGACAGAAATTTGCTTGCCAACAGCCAATGTTAAGGAATTCCTCGGGAGAGCATCCTTGTTTAGCGTTGACTCTGCTTGTCTACCTTGGGCTTGTGCATCTTCCGAGATAACTTGGGCATCTTCCGCGATAAAATGATAATTTTCCGCACGTTTACTCATGTTTTCCATCGCCTATTTAGAATAATATAAACGCAACAAAATAAATCTATTTGTTGTTGGTGCGTTGCCAATGCCAATAAGTTTATTCGGATAAACAAGCAAAATCAAACACCGTCACTCTGTTAAAAATATCATTTATCGTGTAATTCACACATATATAAGGTTACCTTAGTAAATAATAATAAACGAAAACAGCAAGTTAAAATAAACTCCAATTATGATAATCTTATTTAGCTAGCGCTTTTATCTATAAAAACCAATTTATGACTATATAATTAAATATAAATTCTATTATTTACATATTTACATATTTACACATATATGAATCCACAAAAGCGCATAACGTGCTTATTTTCATGAATCGTGATGTTTTGTGTCACTATGTTTTGTCGATGTGTTGATATTAGCAAAAAACGCCGTAAACCCTCGCCCGACAGGGCGGGGGGCAGTCACCCGGATCTGTAATATCATCAGTAAATCAATTTTAATCTATCTATACTCCCACATCGTAAAGAACAATTTTTGTTTCTTTAAGTAACAAGCATTTTTGCATGACTGTGTACGGGAAAAAACTTTAATCAACATACAATTATCAACAAAAAACAAAATAACTCATTTATTATCGGTCTCTTAAAAAAACCTAGCTAACAAATTTGCAGTTTAGTTTTCCAGCTATCAGCCTATTAATATATATCTTCCTATCCGTTTGACTGCTCCCCGCCCTAAAGGGCGAGGATTCCCACTTCAACGCAACCTACCTAAGCCACATTAAGCGGCTTTAGGGTTTACAGTCGCTCCGTGGGCTAACGCGGTCAGCCCGACCGCTTTTATATTCTTCGCAGCGTTTACATCACGATCATGGTTAGCCCCGCATTCAGGGCAGATCCACGAACGAACGTTAAGCGCCATTTTTGACATGGTATAGCCGCAACCGCTACAGCGTTTTGAGGACGGGAAAAACTGGTCAATGGCAATCACTGATCGCCCCGACCATTCCGCCTTGTACTGTAATTGGCGAACAAATTCGCCCCAGCTTGCGTCTGCTATCGCTTTGGATAGCTTCGGATTGCGGATCATGTTCT
Source organism: Providencia sp. PROV236 (assembly GCF_033676985.1). Classification (NCBI taxonomy): domain Bacteria; kingdom Pseudomonadati; phylum Pseudomonadota; class Gammaproteobacteria; order Enterobacterales; family Morganellaceae; genus Providencia; species Providencia sp. PROV236. The sequence continues at coordinate 86,988 of NZ_CP096299.1, forward strand.
TCACTTTCAGAGATTCGACGCAAACAACTTGGTTATCGTTAATGAGTTTGCGGGATAGCTTGTGCAAGTTATCCAGACGGCAATCAGCAATTTTCGCGTGGATGCGGGCTACTTTGGCGCGGGCTTTGGCACGGTTCTTTGAGCCTTTTTGTTTCTTGCTCAAACGGCGCTGTAGCAGGGCTAAACGTTTTGCATATTTCGCAGTGTGACGGGGATTGCCGGTTTTGAATCCGGTATCTGTGACGAACAAATCTGTTAAACCAACATCAATGCCTACCGTTTTTACAGAGATAGGCAGTGGTTTTGATTCAAATTCACACAAGCAGGACACGAAATATCGTCCTGATGCATCTTTTGAAATGGTAATCGTTGAAGGTGTTGAGGGTAACTCACGACTCCAACGCACGTCTAAAGGTGTTTTGCTCTTTGCCATGTATAGCTTGCCGTCACGGTATTTAAACGCGGCATCGGTGAGCGTAGCCGCCTGTTTATGACGCTTACTCTTGAAAGTTGGGTATTTTGCCCGACCCGCAAAGAAGTTTGAAAAGGCGGTTTGTTGGTGGCGTAGTGCTTGCTGTAGCGGGACGCTGGAGACGTCATTGAGCCATACAAAATCCGGCTCTTTTTTTAAGGCTGTTAATCGTGCGTTGGCTTGCGTATAGCCGATCTTCTCTTGTCGGTCATAGTAAGCGTCAGTGCGCCAGCGCAAGATGCTGTTATAGACGAAACGCACACAGCCGAACGTTTGAGCCAAAAGCTCAACCTGCTCGGGTGTTGGATAGAATCTGTATTTATATGCGCGCTTCATTCCTTACATTTTACTGCGAATTATGTAAAATCGTCAAGGAGTGTTACGCAGTTACCGCGCTTATATCCCCGCCCGATTGGGCGAGGTCTTACGCGCAAATTGATAAGCCTCTGACTGTATGAACACGTTTTGGCATATTTTTAGGCGTTTTTTTTCATACCTAAAATAGATTTAATTAAATTTAAAAACATATAGTTATCACCAGAAAGACAAAACCCTACTGTGACAGAGTAGGGTTTCTAGGAACAAATACAGTCGTAATGTAACCCGTAAACAGGTGAGGTGAGAGTCGGGGACTATCTCCAGACTCTACAGCCTCTTTTTACTCATCCTGAGTAAAACAACCTACGTTGTTTATGTCTTTCCTTAGACTTTGTTAATATGCACTATTAAACAACCAAAGGCAATAGGTATTTAATTACCTATAACATTATTTTACTTCACGATCCCATTCGTTAATAATATTCTTCTTCTTGAATTTAGCATACCGAATACAATTAACCATTTGTTTAATCCATGATCAGCTGTCGCAACTATCACTATGTATACCCTTTAAATTTAATACATCAATAGTAAACGTTCGCATTAGGTAATCAATATGAACACTAAGTAAACATCCAACAAAAAAGTATGTATTTACTTATTGTATACCTACCAATATGTATCTATCATCTTCTTGCTGATAGTTGCCCTATGACTGAATAAAGACCGCATGTTATTCAGAAAAATGGCAACGATGGTTAGGTATTTGCACTTCCTCCCCTGAAAACAAACAAACAGTGCATAAGATCAGTGACAATTGCGGAAACTTTCAAGGCGATAACTTTCGACCGAGGATAAAGCAGGTGATGGTGGCAATTTTTTCAACCGTACCGTGTACGATGCGATAACTACCCAAGCTAGTAAGGCTAATGTGTAAACAATACCGCACATTACGATCAATGTCGTAAAAGCCGCTTGGATGCCGGGTTGACCTTTCCCATATAAGGTTCTGCATACCGTGTCTTGAATTTTATTATGATTTTGTGGTTTCTTTTCATCTTATTTTAATGATTATAAATAAATAGGTAATGAAAAGATTAATGCCCTAGTGTCCTCCACGATACTATGCCACCCAAGGTCAATAAGACAATTTTGCCTAAAATTCTTTAAAGCAAAAACTGGATCAAAATCTTCGACCCAGTTTGAAATTAAAATAACAAAGTTAATCAGTTATATTTTTTTATGCAGAACTATCTTGGTTGGTCTTTCGAGGCGATAATCTTTGCTAATTGGCTTATTAATCCCATTCCTTTTACCCTTATATCCTTTTTCGTACATGCCAACCCTAGCATCAAATTCAACCGTATCTCCAACCCTAGCATCTTGTAGATGTTTGGTAACATTCATCCAAAGATGATCGGCAACAAATTCGCCTGACAATGTTTCTACAGGTGAAAGCAGTAGCGTTGGTAATGTTAAATCTTTGTAACCTTTTTTCTTACTGCCATGTCGAGTAACCACTCCAACAAACCGCAATCTTTCACCGTCATATTTACTTAAATGTATTCGCATAGACACCTCGCCAACCAAAAACTCTGTAAGACGTTTTTAATACAATATTCATCTTGTACTCATTGTTTAAAAATAAAGCGTAGAGTCTATTCTACGCACCAAAAGAACCATTACCGATCCAGTTCCATACCATCAAGCATGTTTCGTTGAGCAAACACCTCATTGATCAACACACCGACCATTTGCCGCATGTTATCTTTGTGTTCGCCTGTTTCAATACAACGAAAAGCCCATTCCGCGAGCTCAAAACTTTTAGCCTTATCATTGAGGCGTTCTCGCACATGCTCTGTAAATTCGGTTTCGATAAAAGCGACCACATTAACAGGTTCAGACATTAAATTTTTCTCCGTGGATTATCTGATAAAACCATTACTTTTAATGCCGTGCTCCCATAGTATTTATAAAGATCTTTAATAGAAAACTCATAAGAAATTAATAAATATATTATGGGAGCACGGCTTTCATTTATGCTTCAATTTCTTTCTTTTTACGTTTTGGTTTAGCTCTTGGCGGCTTAATATATCCCCCTATTTTTTTCATCGTAGATATCTCTACTTCGCGGCTAATACACCCAACTCCACCAGCGAAACCTCGAAAGATAACTAACATGCTGCCGCCTGTATTCATGCGGCTTTCTTTCATGCCTAAATTGACATCTGGCTCAAGAAACGCAATTCGACCGCCTATGATAAACACAACCTCGTTAGCCCATTCTCTTGCTTTCAAGTACCACCGAGTATCAATAGACTGTGGTATTAACATTACCGTAGTCACCCCCTTACTTTGTTGATTGATTGCAGCATCAATCCAAGGCTCAATTTTTGAGTAAGGTGGATTCAGATATGCAACTGTACCAGGCAAACCCCAATCACTAACAAGCGCGTTTTTCTCTACCCCAATAAAGTTTTCAAATAATGCATTATCTTTATTACATGCGACATCAACCTGAAATTTAAGGGATAATATGATTTCTATTGCTACAACACACCATTTAGGCGTCCGCCATAAATCTTTAAGCGTCAAATCTCTTTTTCTTGAAGTAGCAGTTGTTTTAGCTCCCATGTGTATTTAAATACCTACAATCAAAATAACGATGATATCTCACGGATAATTATCTTCAAGTGCTGTTTTATAATTTAAAACGCTCCCAAAACGATTTTGAAGCCATTTAAAGGAAAAGATAAGGAAACGTATTGCGTAACTATTAAAATACGTTCCCTGATGTACTGGCTGCTTATTTAGCGTAGTGTTTTTTAAACAATTCAACTAAAGGACTGGTAGGAATGATTGTAATATTTTTGCCGACGCGATCGGCGATTTTCATTGCTGGAAAAGTTGCCATTAACTGACCTGCCTGTGTACCTGCTGTCTCAGAAGGATAAGGTCGCGTAGGATTGCTCATCATATTAATACGCATCATTTCAGACGTTGCGGTGTTGTTATTGATAAGACATTCAAAACATAATTGAGTATAGATAGATAACTCAACCCCTTTTAACGCCCATTGAATAATATTCAACACTTTCTCTTTCGCTTTTTTAGGGCATAATTCATAGTTAGCCAATAAAACGCTTTTATCAACACCGAGCTTTTCACAATCTGATTTTGTCAGGGCGTTAATATCTAAACGAGTTTTAGGCTCTGTACTTGTGGCTTTCTTTGGCTTAGGCGCTTCTTCTGAAACAGGTTTAGCCGCCTCGACGGTTTCAATTTTTGCCGAAGTTTCTTCCTCAACTTCAATAACCTCAGCAGGTTTGATAGCCTCGATGTTTGGCTTTTCGTCTTCAAATTGTTCAGACAATTGAGACAGCACCGATCCTAAATCTTCATCAACAACGTTATTAGGTGCAACAACTAAAACACTATTATCGTCTTTGGTTGGCTCTGCCGACAAATCAAGCGAATCAAGCGAATCAAGCGTATTTAATTCTGCCGCAAGTTTATCTAACTCAGACATAGCATCAATCACAATAGGTTCAGACTTTATCTTTTTGTCTTCGACAACATCACTGCTTTGGGGATCTAAAGCAGACAATAAATCATCTAAAGAAAGTTCATTAGTAGCAGTTATTTCTATTGCTGTATTCATTTGTATTTTCCTGTTTTGAATTTGTGAATAACGCTGTTTGCGTTTGATGAATACATTATGAATGACTGAAATAGGCGAGAAAGTGAATATAGTAGGTGAGTGGTGATTTGAGAGGTGGTGCATTTAAATACACCACCATGGTATTAATCAGGCAATTGAAAGAAACCGTATTTTTGCCGAGCTGTAAAAAAGCAATCCATCATGAGTTGCGTGTCATATAAAGCACCATGAGCCTTTTCTTCGTCATACTCATAGCCCAATGCGAATGCAAGTTCTCTCAATGTGGGTCTTTTACCGTCTTGAGTCGCCCACAAACCATGTAACATTGTATCGAACCAAACAAGATCTTGCCGGAGCGATAACCCGCAAAGACTTAATTCGTGTTCTATGAACGGTTTATCAAAGCCCAAGCCATTATGAGCAACAATAGCGGTGGCGTTGTTTAATATTGTTGCTATTGAAGCGGCTTTACTTTCAAACAAAGGCTCTGCAACTAAATCCGACAATTTTACGCCTGTTATTTCATACGCTTTTGCTGAAATTTCCCGCTTAGGATTGAAACGCAAGCTAATATCTTTAATTGTTGCACCCGTAACCAAGTCACGAGCGCAAAGTGCAATTTCAAATATTCTATGCCCGTCAGCATACTCTAAACCTGTCGTTTCAGTATCTACGCCGACAACAATTAAACTCATAACTGTTTAGCACCATTTTTGACAAATGTTACCGCTTTAGTTAAAGCTGCTTTTAAGGCTTCTTGTTCATTGTCGAACACTTCTTCTTTATCCATTTTCGTACCATCTGGCTTGATAGCCGAATACGTCATTTTGCACGAAAAGAGATCAAGTTTAATCATAACAACCAACCCTTTGTGCGCGAACAACATAGGGAATCGGTCCGCTTGTTCAGATTTTTGTATTTCTGTTAATACTGTATTTAATGTTTCTGATACGTCGGCACTTAGCAATCCATAAGCAGTATCGAAAACAGCTTTAATCCCAACAAAAGTCTCGCTTCTTGTTAGTAATTTCTTTTCAAATTTTGTCACAATCTGCTCGATTGCTTCTAACACCTTGCGATCTAATTCTTCGCTAAAATAAAAAGCATCATCATCGTGATAGGTAGTTTCGTCAGTCATTTTTATTTACTCCGTTGTGTGATTAAACTATTTTCCTTTAATCACACAGGCATTAAAGTTTTAGTGAGAGGTGGTAGTTTCGTAACCAAATTGGTCTATGTGTTTTTCGTAAACACCTATCAGCGATTCAACTCGATTATCGAGTTGTTTAATGTTTTCAGGCATGACACGAAATTCAATAGGCGTTGAGAAATTGAAATCAACACAGCGGCGAATTTCGCCTTCCATCAAACTTTGTAATTTCATGCAGTATGCTAGGTGTGTAGAGGCTCTATCCGTTCTTGATTTATCGTCACTCCCAACAAGCGAACCTCTAATTAAAATTACATGGCTAAAATGTTTATCTAATGCTTGGCGAATAGATGTAACAATATCAATCACCGACAACTCAACACTCCGACCTAGTTCAGTATCTAAACTAATTGTTGGAGGGATATACGCTAACGTATAAGAAATGACATCTACGGGCGTTCTGTCAGTAATAAAACTATGATCGGGATAACTGTTGAACAACTCTCGACACACCGTTTCTTGCATGTCGATATATTCCGGTAAAGACATATCAGCGCGACAATCAAATCCGTTTCGCTTCAAGATACCTCTAACATCAGCATCGAAATACGGTATCCCCGTCCTTTCAGAAAAGGCTTTAGCTAGTGTCGTTTTTCCAGACCCTTGAGCGCCGCTTAATCCAAGTTTAAAAATGGTCTTCATTCTTATTTCCAATACATAACGTGTTCAAAAGCAGGTTCGTTCTCTAATTCGTCAAAATAATTAATCACTAATTTGCGAGAGAATTTTGCTTTCAATTCATCCATAGGGAAAAACGTGTCGGCATTTTCAGCATCAGTTTCGATATGAGAAATATAAGCTCTATCGGCAACATCAATAAATTGACGATAAATCTCAGAGCCGCCAATGATGTAAACAGAATGAAGTTTAGCCAGCTCTTTAACTTCCTCGATATCGCGGATAATAGAAAAGCCTTTAGGTTCAAGGTGGGGATTGCGTGATAACACAAAATTAAAACGGTCTTTTAACGGCTTACCCAAACTTTCAGCCGTTTTTCTACCCATGATAACTATTTCATCAAGTGTCTTTTGTTTGAACAATTTGAGATCACGAGGACAGTGCCACGGTAAGGTATTTTCGATACCTATACCGTTGTTCTTAGCGACCGCTGCAATGAGAGAAATCACACTGCACCTCTTGATAATGAATACACGATAGGGCGGTGAGGATGGTTTCTAAAATCGTGTTCATCTTGTCTGTCGGTACAAATAACGGCAATGATTTGACCGCCATTCTCGCGAATATGATCTTTAACTGATTTTAGTTTGAAATGACGACCGACTTCTTTCGGTTTCGGCAAATACAGGTAATCAAAGAAAATACCATTTTCTTTAAGCCAATTTTCCGTTTGTTCCATGTACTCAATCGGTCTATCGTCTGTGATTAAAATGTCACAACCTGTACGCTGAAAGCCTTTTAACATACGAATTGTTGTAATCATTGCATCGTCATATTTAAATCTGTCGTGGTACTCCGACAAACTCCCATCTTTCAGTAAATTAAGACGATTGTTATTGTCAGACAAAACACCATCAATAGTGCAAATAACAAGAGGTTGCATGTGTGAAATATCCTTATTTCGCTACGGGCACTTTAATCCAAGGTTGGGATTGATAACCCAAAATCGAGATCCCTTGCCAATTAAAATCTTCCAATTCACGCCATGAATTAGGGAACACAACAATAGGGTTGTTTTCTTCAATATCTTCACGTTCAAGATAAGTATTCACGCCGTCTTCATGGTCGTTGTATAGGTGAACATCAAAACCAAAGTGAGTGAAATTACCTGCCATGTGATCGGTGATATGCGCTAAAAAATGCGTAATGATGCTATAGCCGGCTATATTGAAAGGCATACCAACAAAGGTATCAACGCTACGCTGAACCATGCCAGTATTAAGTATGCGACGAGGTATATTGTGATGGTCTAACCAATCATGTGTTAACCCGTCCATAAAGCGGTTGTGATCGTCTTGGTTGGCTTCATCCATGATAGGTTTAACAACCAAAGCGAATGCGGCATACTTTGACTCAACATTATGTTCAAGGTGATTAATACCAATTTTAAACGCCATGGTAAGGCGATTTATTGGATCTAACTCTCGACTCCATGCTCCAAATGCAAAATGACACGGTGGCAGCTTCATATCTTCCAACTCACCGACATTCCATGCAGACATAATATTGCGGCGATTTTCAGGGTCATTTCTTAGATTATCGACAATACGTTGTAATTGGTCTATTTCACGAGTGATAGCAAGACGTCCATCAGTTAATTCACCGTCAATAACGTACCCACGACTTTTGATTAACTCATACTCTGCCGTAGTGACAACGCGGGTATCGCGCCATTTACGCCATTGTTTTCCGTAAACGGGTCCAAGTTCGCCATTTTCGTCGCTCCACTGATCCCAAATTTTGACCCCGTTTTCGTTTAAAAACTTAACGTTGGTTAGTCCTTTGAAATACCATTCAAGCTCAACGCAAAGTGGTTTAGCATTAACTGATTTGCCCGATATCATAGGGATTGAACCACCATCTAAAGTGTAGAAACTCGGAATGAAACTAATCCCCACAGTACCCACACCTGTTCTATCACTGTTTGACGGATAACCGTTTTCTGCTATTTCAACAACAATATCTCGGTATGATGAATCATTAAGAGAAGCATAATTATAATTTTCTATTTTATTAGCCATTTTTAAACACCGTAGTTATGTACTTACTTACTATATTCTATATAAGTTAATACGGTAGTAAATAAAAAAAAAGCACACCAGACGGTGTGCTATAAGAGCATGTATTACAATATTGGACAATCGACGTTATAGATATTTAACATCTATATACAAATCAATAAAAGGCGAAACAAATATAGTATGTATATCGATACATATCAATATTTATTTATTGCATTGCTTCACAGTCGGCTACAAAATCGCCTAAATTAACCGGAGATAAAGACTACCAATAACTACTTTTAAATTTGGTACTTGATAAATTTTGATTAGTTGTTATTATAGTCAGCATATGGCAAGAGGTTAGGTACGGCATCCGCCCTTGCGACGACTCAATGAAGAGTTAGCCGATAGTTTTAGTTTGAAAGAAAAGGCTGCGTTCCCGCAGCCTTTTTCGTTTAATAAATCAATATTTAATTTATTAAACATGAGATTACAGCAGAAATTTGACGATACTGATCGGTTTGAACACCTGTATAAATCGCTGCTATAGCATCGGCTAAGTGTTCGTTTTTATTCACCAGTTTTTCAACACCTTTTTCTTTGCGTTTTAGCCAAGGCGCTTCGGGATGGAGTTCATAAGCCCAATTGATAATTTCTTCTTTCGAGGTTGTCTTTTTGTCAGCGACATATTGTTTAATTTCAATCGGGGTCACTTGAATTAGTGGTTTATCAATACAAGCTAAAACGCCAATACAGATACCGTATGAAGTTTGAGCGCGGCTAGATTGGCTACCAACGGGTAATTCACAAAAAACTAACTGAGCCTGGTCAATAATTGGTTTTGCTTTTTTCCAAATCTCACTCGCACGACGTAAATCATCACTGTTTACGCGAACTGTTTTTTTATTACCCGCTTCTGTTTGTGCTAAATCCATACTTTCAATTTTTACGATTTTATTAGTCGTAATATCCAACTCACCAAACACTATCCCGAAATTTGAAAGAGAAGGGTCTAAACCTGCGATCTTAATAATCTTACTCATAATATAACCTGTTGTGTGTGTTTAACTTAAAATGAACCAAACGCAAAACTACGCCCATCAACGGAAATAGCGATCTCGCTGCCCTTTGTGTTGAGTTCTGTTATTACTTCACTTTCCTGTCTTTTACTTGAAGGCTGTTTATCTTCTAAATCATCTGAAAGTAATTGCATTGATATCGGCGCATCAGCCTTGCCAACAAAATACCCATCAGAAAGCAATGCGATCGCGTTTAAATCTGATCGAATTAGTGGTTTTGAATGTCTTACTTGTAATTTATATTTAAAATCACCCACAGATATCAAAAAATCGTTAGCTGTAACGTCAGGGATGCGTTTTTTAATTACTGGTGCTGTAATTTCATTGCTTGGCTTAAAAAAGCTGTCAGAGAGCTTTATATAAAGCGAGTTAATTGCGCCGTGAAAATAAGCGGAAGTGTTGAACGCTTCGTTAAATTCATAATGATTAGCTTTATCAAAAAAAATACTTCTATCTCTTGATAGGTAATCTGAATCAATGACGGAGACACTAGGCATGATAATGTAATCACTTTTAGCACCCAATACGGTATGAGTGCGGATAATCCGCACTGTCAATGATTCAACACCATTCAACATTTGCATCGACAACCACGAATCAACCGATTCAATGGTTTTGTCTGAAAACAATTTGATTAACTTACCTTTGTTTTTATGCCACTCATCTGCGGTTAACAGAACTAAGCCGCTTTTATCCTCTTTGGCGAACTCACCGCCGAATTTCGCTGCATTCCAGTTTTCATCGGTAGTGGAGCTAATCGAAATTTCCGGCTGACTTTTTGAATTAACCGAAGTGTAAATGAGAGACAAATTATGAATGTCTGAAATTGCTATCGCCGAAACGATAGCTTGCTGTAATGATAATTTCTGAACTTCTTTAATTAACATAAGAACGCCCACCTTTAGACTCAACGGTGATTGTCTCTCTAAACCAAGATTTCATTTCTTTGTGTGAGATGATTAAAACCGTACCGCGCTCTCTAGCTTTAACTTCAAGAATTGCCATTAAACGTTCTAAGCCTGCCACGTCCAACGCGTCATCAATTTCATCACCGATAAACAATTGAATATTTTTAGTAGCGCGACTTGCGACCAAATCTTGCAATGCCAATGCCGTTGCAATCCTCACTTTACGCTTCTCACCACCTGAAAGACCCGCGAATGACTTAGACGCTCCCTCTTTGGAAACAGCGATATTGAATTTATCTTTCACTTCACCTTTTTTTGTTGTTTCCATCGTAGACCAAACAGCCGTAATTGTTCCGTCAGATAATGTATTAAGATATTCCGCAGTTTTAGCATTTAAGAAAGGCGTAACATTTGAAAGAATATGGCTACGTACACCTGCTGGACTAAATACTTTTCTAGCAAGTTCTAACACACCGCATTCTTCATCTAATTTTTTCTTATTTTCTTTTAAAACTTTTAAATTATCTTTTAGGAGCGCGGCTTCCTTTTCTGTCTTTTCAATAAGCGCGGCAAATGGGTTTGTTTCCTCAGTAATGGCTTTTAATTTTTCATTTTCCTGATGTAATAACTTATTCGCGGCTATTTCATCGTTTTTTGATTTTTCAACATACGTTCTTTGACGCTGTAACGCGGCTATCTTTTCTAATTCAGCATCTACATTAGGTCTTGACGCTTTTAACGCATTTAACGACAGTTCAGCTTTACTAATTTTGTCAGAAATAGCCGTGATTTCCGGCAAAAGCTCGGTACTGATTTTCGTCATATCAGACCTTGCCTTATCAATATGACCTTTTTTAACCGTCTCTAAATCTGATTCACAATAAGGTTTACCACATTCACTACACGGAACACCGACTTTGGCATTTACAGCCGTTGCATTATCCATGCTCTTTTTAGCTTGGATTTTTAAGCGATCGACTTCACTTTGTTTGACTGCTTGTGACGATTTCGCCTTAGCTATAATAGATTCTACTTCGTGGACTTTGACATCATGCTCTGTAACACTCGATATTTCGGCTCGTATTGCTTTTATTTTTTCATCAATGGATTCAACAGTTGGCGCACCATCATTAGCCATTTGACATTCAGTTAACGCCACCTCAGCAATGGAAACTTGTTTTTTGGCTTCTTCAATTCGCGCAGTTCGGCTTTTTTCCCAACCCTCAGAAGACATTTTCGTTTCTTCGGCTGTTTCGAGTGCGCTAATGAAAGCACGATCAGCAATTGTGATTTTGCCACCGACACCATCACATTCAGCCAATTTAATATTATGCTTATCTCTGGCTATTTCATAAGAATGAGTAAGTCGGTCCACTCCCGCAGCTTCTTCAACAATAGCCTTTAAGTTTTTATCCGTCATTCCCGGCAAATCAGGCATGTTTTCTTGGCTGGCGTAAATTGATGCAAGGAAAACGTCTTTAGATGACCCGATTAATTTTTCAATAAATTCTTGGGTTAATTTATCAGTACCTTTAGTCAGATCACCATCCTCACAAGAAACCATCAGGCGATTTTTGTACGTCTTATGAGCGCGGTGGCGAATAACCGAATAACGTTTCCCGTCTTCATCTTCGACAATCACAGCAACACGACAATTAGATTCATGACCCGTGCTTAAAACATCATCCGATTTCAAACCGTTAGCTGTTTCACCGTAAATGACCCAACAAAGCGCATTCATTAAGGTTGATTTGCCAGAACCGTTACTATTAGCCGAAGTGTCGTCAGTGTTTTTACCTTGGATTAATATTAATCCGCGATCATTCAATTCAACTTCCGCCTCTGCAATACGCATGAAGTTTTCGATCGTCATTTTGATAAATTTCATTACTCTTTACCCTCTGCATGAGACAAAATATCTTCACAAGCCGCTGTTAACTTTGTTACATCAATTGACGGATCGCTTTTTGATAACAATAAACAATAATTACTGACGGACTCTTTCAAGCTATCAATCTTCGCTGTACCTGCTGTTGCCGTAGAAGCACCAACCAAAGAGGATCGTTTAGTAAAGTTTCTAGCAACACCTGTCGCACCCAATAAGCGCACCATATCTTCGATTTTCTTGCCGTCTTCATCAGCCTCAATGACAGCGCGAATACGAACGTAGTTGCCTTTGATTAGCGATTCGTCCATATCTTCTTCAATTTCAATAAATTTCGGCGCTTTAGTTTCGTGTTGGCTATACTTTCCATCTTCATGAATAAGCATATAACCCGCCGTTGTGCCGATATCACCCCAATTTTGGTGAGTCAAAGCACCTATAGAAATGACACCAGGTATAACTTCTTTGTGATTGTGATAATGACCGGAGAAAACATAGCGGAAACCCAAGCCTTTAAATTCTTCTGCTTCCATGCCGACATCAGGCATACCGGGTATTGCTTTGTTAATTGACGTATGGATGATTAAGTCATTTGGCACTGTAGGGTCGAGGGTTTTGGACAGCTCTTTAATCGTGTTGAGTAATGATTTGTGGTCGTTGTACCAACTAACCATGTGAACCTTAACACCGTCGATATCAAACGTTTGTGGTGTTTGAGAGCAGACAATATGAGCACCTATCTTTGTGAACGAAGCAGAAGCATTTGCGGCAAATACGGAATCATTTGTTTCTAAATCATGATTCCCTGCAAGAATATACATATCCAAGCCAAGTGTATTGATGATCCAATCGTAAAGCTCAGAAGTGTAGTGAAGAACGGTAGGAGCTATTGATCCGCGAACATGAAAAACATCACCACCATGAAATAACGCTTTCGCCCCTGCATTTTTAGCAGCAATAGCGGCTTCTTTAGTTGCGTCTAATTGAATTTTAAGACGTGAGTTCATACCATCATGAGAAGTCTTAGAAAAGGCATCCCATATATGGTAATGGGTGTCTGATATAAGACCGTATAGCACATTATTCATTATCATTTACCTTTTAATATGTATCTACTTACTTATTAATTGAGTTGCATGATAACAGAATTGATAAGGCGAGGAAGTTAAATTACATAATCTGTACGGTTGGTTGGTTCGGCAGTTATGTCATAAAAATAACTGCCAATGCTTTACTTTTTATCTCTATGCCATGATAGGTTAACAACGTTATTGTCTTGTATTGAAACAGGCGGCTCTCCTAGCGAATTATCAATATCATCAACAATTTCTCTTGTGACTTTTTCGATATATATCGCGGTTAGTTTAGATTCCTTTGTGAGAAAGTGACCGTAAGATTTTCTAATCACTCTTTCAACTTCTTTGATATCTTTACCTGCCATTGCTAAATGATTAAATTTGGCGTGTATTTTTAGTATTTTATCTAAGTTACCAGCAACAACCTTAGCTACCTTACCAAATCGCAATATTTCACCTTTCGGATTAACTAATGCAATCACCTTTCCAATTGATAATCTATCAAGCCATGTTGTACCTACACGTAACGTATTAAAATAATCGAAGCCTAAGCCAAGATAGGACGGTCTAAACGTTAAAGATGGAACAAACCTAGCACATGATCTTATCGCTACTTCTGCATCCGTTTGGTGGGGATTTAAAGCAATCTGAATAGGGCAGTTAGATGTTATTGCACAAATCTGGCAAAGGTTATCATTTCTGGCTCTGATTGATTCAGGCTCAATAGTATAAACACCTGACTCTAAGCGCCTAACTCTTTTATGTTTTTGTTTTATTTCATCCATCACGGCTTGCCTTTTAAAGATTTTATCAGGCAAGCATATAATAAATTTTAGGCGTTGTGCCGAAATGCCTTATTTTTTATCTTTGATGATTGTTCTGATGATCGGGAATTGTATTACCGGTTTGTGTGACTGCTCCTCGCCCGCATTGGGCGAGGGTTTACGGCGTTTTTTGCTAAATAGTGATTTTTGAACTTACAAAGCCACTCTTTTGATAAAAAATCCCCATCAAAATGAAAACATAAACACAAGCTTTCCAAGGAACCATTTTTGTAAACTGACAATAATTTATCTACGTTAGCACTTTTGACAAAATTACTTATTTGCATATCAAATACATACCTATATTTTTTATACATGGGCTTTACTGTGCTACTAACAAACTGTCTAGTGACACCTCTAGCTATCATCTAATGTGATGATAGCTAGAGATATTTCATCATAATTTACTGATAAGTAGATCAAATATAGTAGGTTTATTTACAGTTAGGTTTTTATTCTCACATTTAGGACAATAGGAATAAATATCAACACCACTGATTAAACTGTCAGATTTAGGGTATACTATTTTTTTCCAATTGCATTGATTACATTTATAAATTAATGGGTTGGGTTGTTTCATTTTGTAAATAAGTTTTAAATAGATTAAGAATTGAGTTTGTTGAATCAGGAAGCTCAACCTTCATTGTTTCTTCATTAAAACGAGTTTTTAAAACCTGAATATATGCATATCCTACTGCTTTAGTTATAGCAGCTGCCGTAACACCAGAGACCACTCCACCGACGATAGAACCACCAACTGGAATTAGTTTTAATGTATTACTAACAATGCTTTTTCCAACTTGAGCTAATGCTGTCATGCCTAAAAGCCCAGTAATCACAGGAATAGCGTGAGCTTCTTCTGAGGTTAATTCAAATTCAGCATTTATGTCATATACTAATTTCAGTTTTTCCATAGTCTTTTGTTATAAAAACAAAGCCATTAACAGGTGCTATATCTATTGAGTAATCCCCTAAATCTACCTCGTAATCATCTGTTACAATATCGCAATTAGAAATGTCAGGTATAAACTTAGCCAGCTTCTTTTTAATGTTTACTATCCATAGTCCACCAGCTTCACAATCTCTAGGCATAGGTCTTGTTTGAATAACGCTATAACGTCCTTTTTCTGCTAATACAGCACAATCAATATATTCATTACATCCTTCTAATGGCGTTCCCTCATCAATCGTTTTTACATCATCTAACTCATTCCATGTAACCGCTCCAGCACTAGCTGTAACAAAAAAACAAACTAAGCATATTGATTTTAAAAAGTTTTTTCAATTTACTAATTTCCTATTTAGTATCACTAAACGACCGTATAGCGGAATTTTTACCGCTATACTGACTTTTCGTTAAGAATGTCCTTTTTTATCTTTTAACATTGCATCTCTGAGTATGGCATTCATTCTAGTTTGATAGCCTTTACCTTGGCTTTTTAGCCAATCAATAATATCACTATCAATTCTGACTGTTGTAGCGGTTTTGACAGGTTTGTAAAACTTCCCTCTTTGACCTTGTGACCATAGTTCAATCGGTAATTCAGGGATCTCAGAAGTGTTAATGCTTGAATCATCTATCTCTGAAAGTTGTTTTAATCGTGATTTTTGTGTATAAGTTAAGGGTGGAAGCTCTCCTCGTTTAATAATAGTTTTGCTCATACACTAACCTCTCATTTTTATAATTTGACTTAATTTTTCTCACTATGAATATTCCAATGCCTTTTTACTGTTGCTATTCCGATCCCTAACCTTTTAGCGACCTTACTTTGACTCAAACCTGCTTTTTTTGCTTCCTGTATAGCATCAGAATTAACGCTAGACCCTTTTGGTCTACCTAATGCTTTTCGCCTTCTGTGACTGCTCCCCACCCGCATGGGCGAGGGTTTGTGGCGTTTTTTGCTAAACATTTTATGCCTTCGTGTTTACGTATTCCCATACAAGCAACAACTTGTTCACCGATTTTCATCTCAATTCTCCATATTAAATTACTTATTTTTCATTATTTATCACATAAGTAGAGATGAAATAATTGATGAAATGGGAGTTATTACCGTTATTAACAGGGTAGATCCAATAATAAGTTCCTTATAGATCAAATAAAAGATCAAAGAGATCCCCGTGTTGACAACACCTAGAACCGCAAGGCTTTAGACGCTATTCGTGACCACTATAAAAAGTAAAAAGACCATTATAAGTTGAAAAAAGACCTCTATAATGAGCGTTAAGACTGATGAAAATAGTAAACATA